>DATBVH010000107.1:0-6565 GCA_036515395.1 Candidatus Angelobacter sp. | reverse complement strand
GCCATCTTGCCATGCGCCGTCAGCACAGCGCGGAGCACTCCCTTGGACGCGGTGGCAATCTTGTTTTCCGTAGGTTCGCCATTGATCAGGAAGCGGCTGCCCAGCGGATTTTCATTCGCGACTCTCGCGCCCTGGCTGTCTCGCTCCTCACCCACCAGAAACAGCATTCCGACAGCACGGCCTTCTTTGCGCAATCTCTGGCAGGCGGCAATTTGCGCCGCGATGATGCCCTTGGCGTCACACGAGCCGCGCCCATAGATGTTGTCGTGGTCTTCCGATGAAGAAATATACGGCGGAACCGTATCCATATGCGTGGAGAAAACAAGGTCAGGGTTCTGGCCGTCAATGGTAGCCAGCACGTTGAACCGTTCATGGGCCACTGGCATTTTGTGCGTGGTGTAACCCATGTTGAAGAGCACTTCATACAGCTCTGCGCCCACGGCGCCTTCATTGCCGGAGATAGATTCAATGTCGATGAGCCTGCGGGTTAGGGTGACGGGGTCCATGGGCTGGCATACAGGATAAATGGTAGAGGCAATTCTCACCACGGAGGCACAGAGACACGGAGAAAACCAAAACTTACACTGATCAACACGGATGAACACTGATGTGATAATGCTAAAGAAAGCAATATCCAAAAATATCCCATGTTGCTCTTTCTCCGTGCCTCTGTGACTCCGTGGTAGGTTTTGGTTTTTCTCACAATACTCTGATAAAAAGACGTGATGGCCAATGGTATCAAATCCTTCTTCGTTGATGGACCCGCAGGACGGCTGGAAGCGTTGCTAAATGAAGGCGAGCCCAATGCGATGCACGCGGCACTGGTCTGCCATCCGCATCCTCTATTTGGCGGCACCATGCACAACAAGGTGGTCTATCACGCCATGAAGACTCTCAGCGGTTTCGGCTTCCCCGTGCTGCGCTTCAATTTTCGCGGCGCGGGCATGAGTGAGGGCGAGCATGATCGCGGACACGGCGAGCAGGAAGATGTCCGCGCAGCGCTCAACTGGCTTGATTCAGCGTTTCATCTGCCTATGATCTTCTGCGGATTTTCTTTTGGTGCTGCTACGGGGTTACGCGTCGGCTGTGACGACCAGCGCGTGGTTGGGCTCATCTCGCTGGGGACGCCGGTGGGTGTCGAAGGCCGTACTTACAGCTATAAATATTTGCCAGGCTGCACTCGTCCAAAGCTTTTCGTCAGCGGATCGCGCGACCAATACGGCCCGCCTGAAAGTCTGAAGCACGTGGTTGAGGCTGCGCCGGAACCGAAAGAAATGGTGATTGTGGAAGGCGGCGACCATTTTTTTGAAGGCCATTTGCCGGAGATGCAGGCAGCGATTCATGCCTGGGTAAGCAGGCTTTTCGCGCCGGGCCGTCAGGCGGAAGCCAGCTAATGTCGATTGCCCACAGCATGCGCTCCGCAGCACGCGAAATTTTCCTCCATGCCTTGTCCGAAGCCAGCATTGAAAAGGCCTTTGACCGCCAGGTGCATTACCAGCGCGGCGTACTGCGCGTATGCGATGACCTCTACGACCTCAAATCTTACAGCCGCGTGGTTTCGATTGCGTTTGGTAAAGCAGCACACCGCATGACGGAGATATTGGCGCGGCAGGTTGGCGCAACGGTGGAAGGGATTATCGTTGATCCCAACCCGCATCCCTACCAGCTTGCGGGATATCGCTACTTTGCCGGTGGGCATCCTCAGCCTAATGAGGAATCCATGCGCGGGGCTGAGGCAATCTTGAAAACTCTGGGCGCTCTAAACCCGCAGTCGCTTGCCATCTTTTTGATCAGTGGCGGCGGATCGGCTGCGGTGGAAAAGCCTGCGGACTCGGAGATTGCGCTGCCCGAGCTGGTTGCGACGTACAAAGCGCTGGTAAATTCCGGAGCTCCCATCGCGCAAATCAACGCTATTCGCAAACACCTTTCCGCCATCAAAGGCGGGCGCATGGCCCAAGCTGCGAATGGCGCGCAGCAGGTTTCCATCATGATTTCCGATGTGCCGGAGAATGCGCTGGATTCACTCTCATCCGGGCCAACCATGCCTGATGCCAGCACGGTGGAAGATTGCTACCGCATCGCGCATGAGCACAATATGCTGCCGGATTTTCCGGTATCGGTGCGCGAGCTGTTTGAACGGCGCGCGCTGGAGGAAACTCCCAAGCAGGATGACGCTGCGTTTGTCCGTTCACGCTGGTGGAAGGTGCTCTCGAATGAGACAGTTGAGAAGGCGGCAGCCGCGGCGGCGGCACGCCACGGATTCGCCGTTGAGATCGATCATAGCTGTGACGACTGGGATTATGCGCGGGCAGCGGATTATCTGCTGGACCGTTTACGCGCACTAAAAAAGAGCGTGGCGAAGGTCTGCATCATTTCCGGCGGCGAGGTCACGGTAAAAGTTCCGTCCAATGCTGGCGCGGGCGGACGCAACCAGCACTTTGCTCTCTATTGCGCGCAAAAGATTGCAGGCGAGAACATCGCCGTGCTGAGCGCGGGGACAGATGGAATCGACGGCAACAGCCTCGCAGCGGGCGCGGTGGCCGATGGCACGACGCTGGAGCGCGCACATAAGGCTGGGCTCGATGTGGCGGCGCACTTCAACGGCTTCAATTCATTTCCACTATTTGAAAAGCTGGGCGACGCGGTCCAGACCGGGCCGACGGGGAACAATGTGAGGGATTTGAGAGTGCTGCTGGCCTACTGAATTTTTATCCCGAGGGCCAGCTAGGGAGTTCTATCGCATCCATGAGCCGGAGGTCGGGATTTGGTAGGCCGGCCTTGAACAACCCGAATCGTGGGGATAGGGATCCCTCGCTTCGCTCGGGACTTCGGAAAGTTTTGCTCGGAAAGATCTACTTCTTCGGGACCAGCTTCAGCTCGTCGGCGGCCAGGATTTTTCTCATCTGATTACGGGCGTGAATAGACCACGGACCCACGGTATCGAGGCGGGTATAAGCCTGCCAGTGATTAAGGGCCTTGCGCGGCTGGCGCGCTTTTTCATATGCCAATGCCAGGTTGTAATGAGCGTCGGCGTAGGTCGGCGCGAGTGAGATGGCGGATTGATAAGCGCGAATGGCGTCCGGCAGGCGGCCGGTTTCATCGAGCACGTTGCCAAGGTCGAAATAAGCCAGCGCGTAACGCGGATCAACTTCAATGGCTTTGCGGTAAAAGCGCTCAGCCTGCACGTAATCATGGCGGTTGTAAAAAAGCGTGCCCAGGTTGATGTGCGCAGCGGCGTGCGTGGGATCAAGATCAACGCACTTTTTATAACTATCAATGGCTTCAGCCTGCGTGCCGGGATCTTCTTCCAGGGCAACGCCACGCGCAAAAAACTCGCTCGCCGTTTCAGCGGCGCGCATGGCATGGATCTTGTGCGATTCCACCATCTCCCGCTGATTGAAATCCATCACAAACTGTCCGGCCAGCGGTTCAACCGCGGAGCCCTGATGGCGGAAGACCACGCGCGACTGGCTGGCGAACGTCCCCATCTCCATCAAAGGGTTTTCCATGCCGGCAACCTGGCGCATGGCGCGCAACGATTCCAGGATCACGGCAGAGCGCACGCGCTTGGCGCGGAGGTCGCGCAATTTCTTGATTTGCAGGAGATCAAAAAAGGAATAGGAATCGGCTGCGGGCAACAAACCGGCTTTTTCCCAGCCTGTAAGCTGCCGAGCTGTAATGCGAAGGATCCGCAAAATGTCCGATCGATCGTATCTTTCCACTCGTGGCCTTTGGAAGTACGCGATGTTTCTACCTAAGTACAGAATATTATGCGAAAGACCAAGCATAAATAGCAAGCGGAAATCTCCGCAAAGTGTGGAAAACGTAGCCGTTTAGTTACTGTATCAGCGGAAAGGGCCGCCAGAGTTCCGGAAAGGCCTCGCCATTCCTTTAAGCAAAAGCGATATGCTTTCGCGGGCCTAGCGCGAAGCGGCAAGCATAAAGCCGCGAGGCCGACCACGCGCCGAGCGGCGTGATTTAGGAGCAGGTCTCGTTAAACGTAAGAAACACTCTGGAGCGGGGTGGAGCGAAGCGACATAAATACTGGAGCCGACGATCGGACTTGAACCGATGACCTGTCGATTACGAATCGACTGCTCTACCAACTGAGCTACGTCGGCCTGCGTGGGACACCAATCCATTCTAAGAGAGAGCGGCAAAGCCGTAAAGGCCGTGCGACCAAAGCGAAGTGCGGTTATTCAAATTCCAGGCTCACAAGGTTCCCCTGCTCGCCTCCGCTCTTGCGGTAGTTCGCGGAAACTTTACGATTGGTCCATGAGCAGGAAAACTCTTCGGCGCCGATCAGGATCAGCTTTTTCGATTGCGGCGCCAGCATCTTCCATTTCTTTCCGCCGGATGAAATCGTAAGCGTAGCCGCCGGCGCAGCGGAACAATCCACAGAGACCAGAACACCCTTCATGAACAGGACTGGATCGTTGGATGCGGGAAGGGGCCGTATTTCCGGGTTGCTCTGTGTTGAGCCCGTGGAATTTCCCGCATCATCCGGCACGTCATTGGGTTCAATTGTCTGGACGGCAGTCTGCACATGGCCTGATTGCGACCCCGGGCCGGAAACAGCAGATCGATAAGCTTCCACCTGTTGCAGTTGCTGCGCAGCCATGGACGCAATTCCTGGCTCGTTGCTCATCCGCAACTCTTGCAACAATGGAATAGCACGATCCAAATCCTGCGCTTGTAGGTAAGCATTGGCAAGATTTCCCTTAAACCAGGGATTTCGCGGACTCAAGGCAACAGCCTTTTGCATGGCATCAATAGCCTGCTGTTTTTCTCCGGCATAAGAGAGCGTCATGCCGAGCAGGTTGTAGGCGTCAGGATAATTTGGCTCCAGCGCGATGGCGGCGGCAAGTTCTTTTTTGATGACGTCCACGTTTTCCCTCTTTGCAGACGACATGCCTTTGCGGTTCATCATGAGTGCCAGCAGGTAGTGGACCTGCGGGTCCTTTACGTCCTGAGCGGCAGCGCGTTTGAAGTGCTCGCCGGCCTTGTCCCAATCATTCTTTTGCATGGCTTCATAGCCGAGCCCTCGATTGGCCACAACATTTTCCGGTTGCTTCGCCAGTATTTCCTGAAATTCTGTGATGCCTCTGGCACGGTAATCGCGGGAATGGTAATCCAGGTCCGCCATGATGGACTTTATTTCCAGATCACTCAAAGGGCGCGAATTATACTGCACTGCATCAGCGCCTGGTGGTGTAGGTGCGTGGAAATACATTGTCCCGCCACGGAAGTAATTTTCAATCGCCTTTTGCAGAGCTTCCGGCTCCATGCCAAAGCTGCGCCGGATCGCTTCCGGCACCGCTACATGCTGATCTTCTGTCATTTGAACGTAAGAGGAAACCTGCTTCATCATGTTTTTCGTCATCAAGAAATGCACGGTCAGCCAGGATTGCGCATAGAAGACTGACCGGCGGTCATCACGGTTGTAAATCTGCGAATCGTGGCTGACGCTGAACAGGTCAGTTATTTTCAGCCAGCGGTTTTGGCTCAACAGTTCCGGCAACTCAGGCTTGACCAGCCCGATGGCAATTTCCTTTTTGTCCACCTTCAGAGAGGAACAGTATTCGGCGAAACCTTCATCGAACCACACCGGCGAAGGAGGGAAGTTGCTGTTGATCAGCAGATGCGCGTATTCATGGAAAACTGTTCCCCAGCTATCTTCCTGGGAAAGATCTAGCGCAATGTATTGGCGCTCTTCATTGGCCCCGGGGCCGCCGCGGCCTCCATTGCCCAGGAAAAATCCTGCCAGTTCGATCGGCTTGCCTCCATAAAGCGGCGAGAACTGGCGCAGCTCTTTAGCGTTGCGAAATGCGATGATCTGCAATGGCGCGGTGTTGACACTGACTTTTTTGAAGATCACGCCAAATGCCATGCGCATCTGTTCGAAACGTTGCGCGACGTCGCGGGCACGCTTTTCGCCGCCGTCGGTGGCAACGGAAAAATGCGATGAGTCAACCTCAACCCATTGCTGATCAGCTTGCGCGGCAAGACTACAGATAAAGACGGCAACGAGAAGAAAAGCTCTCTGAATCATAGGCACTCACATGAAGAACTAACAGTAGGATGGGTATGAGAGTACCTCGATTTTTGCTCCTGTTGCAATGGATGAAAGGACTTAGGCGGGAAGCTGTTTTTAACTAAACCATCTTTTACTCAAACCATCCGCTACGATAGACCACCCACCAGCAAAGCACGAGTAGCGGCAAGGTGAGCGCCAGGTTCCACCAGAGGGAAGGCAGGAGCACGCCCATCACGACGCCCAGAACGGTGAACAGTAGCCAGAAGATCTTCTTTTCCACAAAAAACCATACCACGGATAAACACAGATCACACGGGTAAGCCCGATTTAATGGGTTTGGTTTCGATCAGTGTTAATCAGCGTTATCCATGTTCATCCGTGGTGAGGTTTTTCTTTGATAAAGTAATTAATTCATGCTCGATTTGGCTTACGTCCGAGAGAACCTTACACAGGTTGAAGAAATGCTTCGCCGACGCGGGATGGATCCGGCGCAAGTGCTGAGCGGCTTCCGCCAGGTGGATGAAAAAC
>DATBVH010000106.1:0-4393 GCA_036515395.1 Candidatus Angelobacter sp. | reverse complement strand
TATGGATTTACCTGCTCGCGTTTGCTCCAACACTGATGTTCGGCATCCATGCGCTCACCAGCCCCATGGGGCGCAATTGCAGCATCGAGGAAGACACGCGCGTCCTGGCATACACGTTCCAGATTTTCTATTTGCGCGTTGGGATCTTCTTTGGCTGCATGGGGCTGTTTACCTGGCTATTCCGCGGTGAGATCGTGGAGAAGAGCCTGCACTATTACTTTCTCTCGCCCATGAGGCGCGAGCTGCTGGTAGCAGGGAAGTTTCTGGCCGGTTTGATCACAACGTCACTAATCTTTGGCGCTTCAGTGTTGCTCTGCTTCACCTTTGTCTATGGGCATTTTGGCGCGCCGGGTCGGGCGTATGTATTCAACGGTCCTGGCATTGGACAACTAGGCTCTTATCTGCTCGTAACTGTGCTGGCCTGCCTTGGATTTGGTTCGATTTTTCTGGCGCTTAGCCTGCTCTTCAAGAACCCGATCATTCCCGGCGTGGTGGTTCTTCTATGGGAATCGTTCCATGCCGTTGCGCCATCACTGCTGCAAAAATTCAGTGTCACGTTTTACCTGAAACAGCTTTCGCCGGTTACCATTCCGCCCGACGGCCTAATGGCCCTATTCACAGTCATGGCTGAGCCCGTTTCTCCGTGGCTGGCAATCCCTGGCTTACTGGTCCTGAGCGCTGCGATTCTGGTATTCGCCGGCTATCGTATCCGCAAGACCGAGATCAGCTATTTGGCCGACTAGCAAAATTATTTCTGTAAAAACGGATTGGTCTCGCGCTCTTCACCGATGGTCGTCACCGGCCCGTGTCCGGGGAATACTTCTGTCTCATCCGGAAGGGCCAACACCTGCGTATGTAGTGAGCGCATGATTTTCTCCGTCGAACCACCCGGCAGGTCCGTGCGCCCAATGCCGCCGGCAAAGAGCGTGTCGCCGGCAATCAGCTTTTTCTCGGCAGGAAAATAAATGCAGATGCTACCTTCGGAGTGTCCGGGCGTGTGAATTACGCTCGAAGATATGTCGCCAATCTTCAGCACGCGCCCCTGGCCGATTGCCTCATCCACTTGAACGTCGCCGGGTGGCCGCATGCCTACCCACGCGGCCTGCATATCCAGCATCTTCAACAGGGCATAGTCATTCTGGTTCATCAGAATGGGAGCGCCCGTTGCCGCCTTCAGCTTCATGGCTCCGCCCACGTGATCAATATGCGCATGGGTAATCACAATCTGCTTGAGCGTGAGTTTTTCCTGACGCAGTATATCCAGAATTCCCTCAATCTGGTCGCCGGGATCGATCACCATGGCCTCATGAGTTTTCTCGTCACCAATGACAGAGCAGTTGCACTGCAGCGGGCCCACGGGAAAGATTTTATGGATCATGAGAAAAGCCTACCATTGATGAACACGGATGACACTGATCGGCAATAGATTTCCGACAGACTCTATTCCCGATTTCGTACGCGCGTAGGTGACGAAACGGGCCGCGCACTGCGGCCCATGTGTCTTCAAAATTTGATCTCCGAAATTTGTTCCCGACGACTTGTCGCGCTATTTCTTCGGCGTTTCAACTGGTGTTTGGATCTTGTCCATCACGGAAGACGAACCATGCAGGCTGGTCATATAGGTCAATCCCATCGACGTAAGCATGAAGATGATGGCGCACCAGGTAGTCAGCCGGGAAAAAACAGTGGCCGTGCCGCGCGGACCAAACGCGGTCTGGCTGCCCATACCGCCAAAGGTGGCAGCGATATCGGCGCTCTTGCCGTGTTGCAGCAGCACCACCACAATCAATACCGCGCAAACAATCACATGAATAACGGTTATTAAAACACTGAGCATTTGTTTATTGAAAATCCTTTCAAAACTTGGTGCGGAAGGGGGGATTTGAACCCCCACGCCTTTCGGCGCCACCCCCTCAAGATGGTGTGTCTGCCAGTTCCACCACTTCCGCTCTGGGCCTGTTTGCACCCACGAGCGCGAACGCCAAATGGGAGAAAAAGGAAACTTATTATAACAAACTCCCGCTTTCACCTGCCTGTGTAAGGATCGCTGCTGAACTCAGCAACCGGCGCTCTTCCAACTTTTTTCGCCGTATAAGCTAAAGGCTTCCGTAAAAGTGGGTAATCCACCATTGAGGAAGTAATTTGGAGGAAAGAGCATGAACAATCTGGCGTATCCTCAATATCGCATGAAACAGTCATTTTTCACCCTTGTCGCGGTAATCGCGCTCCTTACGGGCATGGCGGCGCAGTCGGCTGCTACCAACGCATCTACAAACAGCCAGAAAGAGAATTCAACTGCGACAAGCCAGCCTGCAACCCAGTTCTTTTTCGTCCTGCTGAAGCGCCCGGCCAATGCGCCACAAATGAGCAAAGAAGATGGCGACAAACTTCAAGAAGCGCATATGGCAAACATCCACAAGCTGTATGGCGAACACAAACTGGTAATTGCCGGACCATTCCTGGATAACGACGTGCTCCGCGGCATCTTTGTCATGCAAGCTGCTTCGCTCGATCAGGCAAAAGAATGGGCCAACTCTGATCCAGCTATCAAAGCCGGTCGTCTCGATGCCGAGGTCCATGGTCCATGGATGATCCGGCCGCAGGGCATCCATGAAACCGATACGCCCAATGCGCTGGAAAAATATTCGCTGCTGCTGGTCCATCCAGGTGACAAGTGGGACCCTAAATCTCCCGTGCTTCAGGATGTCGTGAAGCAGCACCTGTCTTACCTCATGGGCCTGATGCAGCAAGGGAAGCTTGCCTTGGCTGGCCCTTTTCACGATGCCGGCGAACTCAAAGGCATCTTCATTTATTCCGTTCCCATGGACGAGGCGATGAAGCTTGAAGCGGAAGATCCCATGGTGAAAAACGGATTCTTCAAAATTGAAGGCCATCCGTGGGCCACTGCCAAAGGCGTGCTGGCAGCAGGGCAGCCGATGCAATAAGGCGGCATGAAGCGCCTGCCCAAACCATAATTCTTACACCTAAATTCTTTCCGCTATTTCAAATTCATATCCGGAATGCTTTTGAACGCGATTCTGGGCGGCGCAGCCTCTCGAACTTTGTGAATCCCTCCCAGATACAAAGTTGTCGAGCCATATTTTGCATTCACGCTGTCCATCACTTCGGCCAGCCGATCGAACTTTCCTGCTCCATACATCTCGTCAAAGAGCGTCATATTCCGCATGTTTTCCGGAATCAAATCCATCAGCGCTACGCTCACCATCACCGGCCTGCGTTTCGGGCAATCTTGCCATGCTTCCTGGAAGACGTTTACCAGAGTCATGGTGTCCTGGCAGGAAGGGAAGCGAAGGCTAGCTTCCCACACTGGACGGTCATGATGCATCCAGTAGCCTTTAGCATCTTCGTCGTTCGAATTCTTGTCCTTAGAAAACATGACGTAAATTACCATCGCGCTGGTCCAGAGTTTGGCTTGGCGCAAGCGCACCGCGGCTTTATGCAGCAGCTTTTTGCCGACGGCACACGCCTGCTCCCAGGTGCGCAACTCAGGCGGCAGAACATGCTGGTGGCTGATACTACTCGTCTGCGATTCGCGTTCGTCAAAATCCACGCCGCGCATCTTTAGCCAGAAGCGAGTACCCAGTACTCCGCCCCAAAGCTGCGTCATCTGGTCCATATCAAGCCGCCAGAGTTGTTCCATGGTTGCAATGCCGTGGCTAAGCAGGCGCTGTTCCATGTTGTGCCCAATTCCCGGCAGATCGCGCGGTTTTAATGAGAATAGAATCTGCGGAAGTTGGTTTGCGGTAATCGTTACCAGGCCATCCGGTTTCTTCATGTTCGAGCCCACTTTGGCTAGAAAACGGTTCGGCGCCAGGCCAATCGAGCAACGCAGGGTCTCGCCAACGGAACGGATCGTTTGTTTCACCTGGCGCGCCAGCTCCTGCGCGTTCGATATTTGTGTGTCACGTCCGCGCAACCGGCATTCCATTTCGTCAATGGAAATGATTTTTGAAACGTGCAGGCAGTTTTGCTCCACTGCCTCTTGGATTTTTTTATGGTATTCAACGTAAAGTTCATGCCGGGCCACCACCACATTCAGGTCAGGACATTTCTTCCGTGCTTCGCCCAGTGCGGTTCCGGTGGTCACGCCGAAAGACTTGGCCTCGTAGCTGGCAGCTATGCAGACAGTAGAATCTGCATCGACTGTAACGACTGCAGTAGGCTTCCCGCGCAAGTCTGGTTTGACTTGTTGTTCCACCGAGGCGAAGTACGAATTCATGTCCAGAAAGAGCCAATTGACCTGTTCCGCTAGTTGAGTGGCGCCCGGCATGACATAGCGAAGATATCACGGAGAGTGAATAAAAAGCAAATACATTCCTGATCAGGGAGTGCCCGCCGTGCGCTTGCCTCTTTCTCGCCGCGTCAGTATCTG
>DATBVH010000105.1:0-4204 GCA_036515395.1 Candidatus Angelobacter sp. | reverse complement strand
GCAGCTGGCGAATACCTTCAGCCACGCCAATCTGCAAAGGCGCCGGCGCGCACACATATATAAGGTCGTGGAAGTAGGCGATGCCCTGCGCCCAGCGGCGATCACAGATGGTATAGCCAATCCGCCAGCCGGTGATGCTGAAGGTCTTGGAATAGCCGGACATGGTGATCGTCCGCTCACGCATGCCGGGTAGGGTGGCCATGCTGATGTGCTGGCCTTCAAAGACAAAATATTCGTAAATCTCGTCGGTAAAGACAAAGAGATCATGCCGCTTGGCGAAATTGGCAATCCACTCCAGTTCTTCACGGGTAAAAACTTTGCCGGAAGGATTGGCCGGCGAGTTCAGCACGATGGCCCGCGTGCGCAGCGTGACTGTGCGCTCCAGGTCTTCGCGATTGAATGTCCAATCCGGTGCGCGCAGCGTAACGTAAAGCGGCACGGCCTCAGCGGCCACCAGCGTGTTCAGGTGATAACCATAATAAGGTTCAAACAGGATGACTTCGTCGCCCGGATTCAGCAGCGCCAGACAAGCGGCATAGAAAGCGCCCGTCGCTCCGGAGTTCACCACGACTTCCGTCTCAGGATCGCAAGCAACGCCGTTGAAGTGCTGCATTTTCTCGGCGATGGCCTGCCGTATCGGCGCAAGCCCTTCCGCGCGCGTATAACTGTTGATGCCCTGGTCCATCGCCTGTTTTGCGCCATTACGCACCGGCAGAGGGACTTCTGTATCACAAACCCCCTGAGCCAGGTTGATGCCCTGCACCTTCTCGCAGGCAATCGACATGGCGCGAATTTCAGATTGCACGGTGCGGGCTGCGCGTCGACTGAGGGAAAGAGGCATGCGGGCTCCAAAAGATCACAGTCATTGTAAATCCGGTCACTGAAAGGCAAAAACCTTACCACGGATTAACACGGATCAGGAGTAGATTGCCAAAATCAAAAAAGCGAAACCTTAAACCACAGAGGGCACGAAGGAACACGGAGGCAAACCATTTGTTATTTCTGAATCCGTGCCATCCGTGTTCATCCGTGGTGAGGTTCTAAATGGCGCTACGCATCACCTATTGGTAAACTCCACCAGCGCGTCGAGCTTTGCTTTGGCGGCGCCGGTATCAATCGACTGAACAGCCATAGGCATGGCGTCGTGCAATGAATCCGCGCGGCCGGCGGCGACCAGCGCGGCGGCGGCATTCATCAGCACGATATCGCGACGCGGAGATTTTTCGCCTTCAAGCAGCTTCCAAATGATGTCGGCGTTGGTCTTAAGATCGCCGCCCAGGATCGCCGTCATGGGCGCGCGCTCCAGTCCAAACTGTTCCGGCGTGACTTCATAGACGCGTACCCACTCGCCGCGGACTTCGCCAATCTTGGTCGGCCCGCTGATGGAAATTTCGTCCAGGCCATCCGCTCCGTGGACGACGAGGGCGCGCCGCAGTCCCAGCAGCTTTAATGCCTGCGCCAGTTTTTCCACCAGATCGACGGAATACACGCCAACCACCTGCGCCGACGCGTGCGCCGGATTGGTAAGCGGTCCAAGAAGGTTGAATACCGACCGCAGAGGCCGCAGCTCTTTGCGCGCCGGCTGCACGTGCTTGGTGGCGGAATGCATGGCCGGGGCAAACATGAAAGCTATGCCGATCTCGCGCAGGCAATCGGCAATGCGCGGCGGCGGGATGGTGATGTTCACGCCCAGCGCTTCCATCACGTCTGCGGAGCCGCATCGGGACGTGATACCGCGATTGCCATGCTTGGCCACGCGCACGCCCGCGCCGGCGATGGTGAGCGCCGTTGCAGTGGAAATGTTGAAAGTATCGCTGGCATCGCCGCCGGTGCCGCAGGTATCCACCAGCGCTTCGCGTTCGGTGCCGCTGATATCGAGCGCCGTGCCGTCTGCATTAGACAAAGGCTGGGCGGCCGCGCGGATCGCTTCAGCAAAGCCGACGATTTCTTCCACGGTCTCGCCCTTCATGTGCAGCGCGACCAGCAGCGCAGCAACCTGCGCGTCCGTGGCCTTGCCGGTTAGGAGTTCGCTCATTACGGCGCGGGATTCCTCCCGGCTTAGGGAAGCCCGATGGTTCGCGATTTTGCAGATGGCGTCGATGATCATGGGATAGTTAAGGGTGGTTATATTATCAGGCAGGGTGAGAGATTCAGGAATGAAAAATCGAAGTATAAGGTCGACGAGCCGCATCGAATCCCTCTCAATCATGTTTACGACATGCGAGATCGTGCTGGAATCAGAGATTTTTTCCGGGCGGATCACACGACGATGATTAAATGGAAACGCCGATCTTATGGGTCTTCAGCGAGTAAAAATCCATAATGCAGTTCGCCGTTCTTCTCCGCGATGCTAAACACCTCGCGCCTCTTGTATCCTTTTTCGTAAATCATCGCGCCCTCAAAAGCCGAGGGTAAAGGCAATGCTAGGATGCGGTGCCATAGCGAGAAGAGCCTCGGCGCAAGCCCAAATTTGAAACAAAGGTCGATTTCGGTTACGGCAGCCAAGAAAAACAATACTGCTCGCTCAGCTTCCCAACCGGTCCGCAGCGGAATATCATTGTCAATCTGCTCCCGCTGCTCTGGGTGCAATCTGCTCCGGAGCAGGAATGCGCCATTGCGCAAAAATCCATACCATTGGCCGTGCGCGGTCCAACTATATTGCGGATAATACCATTGGTGAATGAAATGAATCAGGTCCCTTTGTGGAGGCCGACGAATGCTACTGCTAATCTTATAACCAGCCATCTTGCCGATGCCTATCCACTCTGGTATTTGTTTTTTAGGATATTGTCTTTCATCGGGGGAAAGACCTAGCTCGTCCGCGTATTGTGAAACCCATTTTGCAAGATCCTCTAGTCCCTGTTTTAATTCGATAGAATTGCCGAATCCATCTTTCAGTTGTTGCAGATTTAAAGCAGCATCCCTCCACCCAGATTTTTTAAACCAGGGAACCCGACTCACGGGTTCTTCGAGGATAAACACCAAGTTGCACAGAAGATCCACGAGAGTCCGGTTCAACATCGGCCACGATAAAGTCATCTCCGCGATCCAATCTGAAGTTTCGCCTTCTTGCCCAGAGGTAATATACAAGCCGGTCAAGAGCGTGAATCGCATTTGCCGAAGTATTAGCGTGATCAAGGTAACTGGATGAGATTGTTTACCCTCCCCACGGTCAAATAATTTGGAATCCTCTTCGCCAGCAAGGGCGTCAAGCTCAATCACGAGGGGTCTTAGATCTACCTGTTGCAAGGTCCGATACTCCTGGTGCAGTTTCTAGCCTACCTGAGTTTCATCACGCCATCCAGGCAGGTAAGCCGCTCACCGGTTATTTATGGTCGGACGAAGGCCCTGTTTTTATGCGCGCTCCGCAAAGGCTACGCGCGGGCCTGCGGCGCAAGGAAGGAATTTTTTGTTCGGTACCCGCCACTTATTCCTCAGCGCGCGTAACGCGCGCCTCGGAAACGTAGCGGGCTACTATCAGTCGTCCCTGGCGGGACTGGATTTTCGATGGCGTTCTCTTTTTCGAGAACCTGCAATGATCGAAGCTCTTACGCTGGGGATGGGATTGACCCGCAAGAGGAACATCGGGGCTCGGGATCTGTGCCGCGCCTACGGCGCTCGACTTCATCTTTGTGGCGGTGCTTGGGTTCGGGATGGCACGTCTGGTAGCTATGCGGAAATATCGGGTTCTTTAGACGCATGAAATAAAAATGAAATTAAATAGTTGACATATATGAACATTTAATATATATGTAGTGTATGAACGATGAAACTGCCGTCATAATGTATGAATCGGCCAAGGATAGGCTTCTGGAGCTGCTGAAGCAGGAAAAAGAGGCCAAAGAACAGATTTCACACTGGGTGCCGATTGTAGAACAGTTGGGCAAGCTTTCCGGTGCAGCGGTTGATCCGGAGATCGTGAGCCGAATCAATGAGTTAAATAAGGTGAACCCGGCTGGTGCTGGAGAAGAAATGGGGCTGACGGAGGCGATCCGGTGGGTTTTCAGACAGCCGCTGCTGTTGCCGTTGACGCCGACTGGGGTGAGAGACAAGCTGGGCGAGATGGGCTACGACCTGGAGAAATACGCCTTTGTGATGCCTCCGATCCACAACACATTAAAAAGGATGAAAGAAGCCGGCGAGATCAAAGAAGTGGACAACGTGGGCGGGCTGGGCAAAGCCTTTATAAGCGCGAAATGAACCC
>DATBVH010000104.1:0-4083 GCA_036515395.1 Candidatus Angelobacter sp. | reverse complement strand
AATTTGCAACAGCGCTCTGTCCAGCCGCCAAAATATCCCGCTATTCCACCGACCAGACCGGCAAGTACTGTAGTGAATAGAGCTGCCAACGGTGCAAGCGTCAGGGAAACACGCATTCCATAGAGCAACCGTGCCCAACGATCGCGACCCAGATCGTCAGTACCCAGGAGATGATGCACAGATGGAGCTGCCTGCGGTATGTCACGAAATTGCTGCTCGTAGCCTGCCGGAGCCAGGTAATGCGCTCCAAGAATGGTTACGGCAGTGAGCGCCAGCACCGTAATCGCGACCAGACGCACTCCCTTCATGCGTCGCTCCTGCTAAAGCCACGCTGGGCCGCATCTGAAAGCAGAGTGGCGCAAACGGTCACAAACGTAACGACCATGGTCAGATTTACCAACAACGGTAAATCGCGGGCTTGCGCCGCATGCCACGCGAGCTGTCCAACGCCAGCGACGTCGCTCACAACCTCAATCGGCAGCAGCACGCCTATTCCAATGCTGATAGAGACGCCCACCAGCGCGATCAGCTGCGGGAATGCAACCGGCGCAACATGCCACGCCAATACTCGCCATGGTCCAGCGCCTTTTGCCCGGGCCGTAAGGACATGCGGCATGTCACTGCTCTGCTGTAACAGGTTTTGCGTGTAGCGATAAATTTTGGGAAATACCAGCAATGCGGCGGCGAAGGCCGGTGGCCAGCGCAACAGCAGAAAGACCATTGCCAGCGCAGCCGCCGGAGTGGAAATAAAAGTCCCGCTCAATCCATTGGCAAGAAAACCTAATTCCCGACTGTCCCACAGTTGCGCCGCAATCGCCAAAGCCAGTCCAAGAAGCCATCCCGCCGCAAGAGCGAATGAGAGATTGATCAGTGTTACCGGCAGCCGCTCACGCAAAAGCTCTTTCACTGGTTGATTGAGCGAACGTGACGTACCCAGATCGCCGCGAACAAGCGACGTGACGTATCGCATGTAAAAATGCGGGATGTCTGCATCCATGAGATGCGCCCGCCGAATGGCCTGGATACTTTGTGCCGAGAGGCCGGAATTGAGTTCCTGGTCGTCGGAAGAAAAGCCGGGTGCAATACGCATGAGCATGGCGCCCGCAAGGCTCGCCATGAGCATGACTGCCACAACCCGCAGGACAGCCCAACTCCAGAAGCGCAGCATTCTATCCAGCCACCGCGTCACGGACGGCAGCAGACCGCTTTCCATCCGTCAGTGCAGAAAATACTTTTAGAATTTTGTGGTGTTCCTGCTTTTGTATGTACATGCGCCGGTCCGCTTCTGCCAGCAGTTTCTCGGCATCCACTCCGTCTTCCGGATAGATGGCGCACCCCACGCTCAATGAGAGCCACTCAACACCACAGATTTCACGACCAGCATTGCCAGCCAATTCACTCAGGCAGATCCCGCGGGCTTCCGCGGCTGACGCACTCAACCCGGGCGCGACAATTACAAATTCATCGCCGCCCATGCGCGCTACATAATCGTATTCGCGGCAGGAGCCTTGCAGGGTTTCAGAGAAATGACGCAGAATCCTGTTTCCTTCAAGATGACCAAACCGATCATTGATTTTCTTAAATCCATCCAGGTCGCAAACCATCACTGTCAAAGAAGTATCCAGGCGCTTGCACCGCGCCAATTCGCGATCAAGGTGGATAAACAAGGACCGGGCATTCGGCAAATCGGTTAAGTAATCGGTCGTTGCCGAACTCTCCGCTTCCTGGAAGGCAAGCGCATTTTCTACAGACAGCGCTACTTTTGAGCTGATCGCCAACAGAATGCGCAGGTGGTCAGAAGTGTAAGCATCGGCATCAGAATGATAGAGCGTCAAAACGCCAACCACGCCTTGCAAGCCTTCCAGAGGTATTGAAATTGCAGAGTGCAATGGGCTGAATCGATTGGGATCGTGCAAGTAACCGTGTTCCAATGCGGGATTACCATTCAGCATTGGCTTGCGATTTTCCGCAACCCAGCCGGACAAGCCTTCTCCCATTGGAATTCGCAAGGCCGCGAATAAACGGAAGTTGTCGCCATTCACATATTCCGGAAGCAACTCGTCGCCTCTCACAATATATGTAGCGATAGCGTCGTATGGCACAAGACGTTTCAGGCGTCCGCTGAGCACAGAGAGTGTTTCACTCAAGCTAAGCGAGTTACCCAGGTCCTGCGTAAGCTCGAATAGGGCTTGTGCCTCCTGGCGCGCCGCAGCAATCGACGAAAGGAAAGCAGCCTGGTTGCCCGTTTCATTGGCCTTATCCACAGCGAACCCATTTGCTGGAGCTTTGCCTCGTTCGACTTTAAGTTCCGTCGAAAGTTTCTGGCGATCAGGAAATTGGGAATACGAATGGACAATCGCTTCCAGTTCTTTGTAGCTGGTTTTCAGCAGGCTCACTATCTTTGGATCGTAGGCCTTGCCGGCTTGATCAACTACCCATTGCATCGCATCGTCCAAGGGCAGCGCTTTGCGATATTGGCGGTCAGTGGCCAATGCATCCAGGCAATCCACGGCTGATAGAATTCGCGCGCCGATGGGAATTTCTTCGCCTTTCAGGCCGTCGGGATATCCAGTGCCATCCCACCGCTCATGATGTGCCCGCACAATAGGGACCACCGGGTATGGAAAGTGCACGCGCTCCAATATCTCCGCGCCTACCACCGGATGGATTTTCATTTTTTCAAATTCTTCAGGTGTAAGCCGACCAGGCTTGGAAATGATGTGTTCAGGCACAGCCAGCTTGCCGATATCGTGTAGCAACGCCGCAGCACGCAACGCTTCAACTTCATCTGGAGGAAGATCAAGCCTTTTCGCCATCTCCACCGCATACACGCGAACGCGTTCCAGGTGATCGTGCGTGGTCTGGTCTTTTGCTTCAATGGCCAGCGCCAGCGCTTCAATGGTGCGCATGTGCAGGGCCGCCATCTCTGATACGTGGTTTTTCTCGTTCTCCAGCTTGCCTAAATAAAGACGGTATGAGCGATAGATCACAAACATGGCGGGCAAAGCCAGCAACGTTGGTTGCCAGCCAACTTTTTGCGTGAGCCAGCCAAACATGGCTGTTATGGCGCCGCCGGCCAGATAATATGGCAACGACCAGAAATAGCAATCAGTCCAGATCTTTTGCAGCTTCTTGTTTTCCGTAAGGGCGATGATCGTCGCCACCGGAAGCGTATTGAAAAGGAAATAAACGGCGGCAGAGAGCATCAACAAAAACGCCGTATTGGGATGCAGCCGCGTGGACCACGGTCCGTGAGCGGTAAAGTAAGCGGCAGCAATGGCAACAGCTGCACTCGAAATATTGAATAATACTTGTTCAATTCGCGGCCACCGCCGCCGCGTAAGCAAGCATTGCACCAGGATTGCCGAACACCCCAGAATCAATGTTTCCGTAAAGGTCAACTGGGCTATGCCAAGCAGGATAAAAAGGAAATTAACTGAGATAGTTCCAGTAATCTCGGGCAGCTCTACTTTGAGTCTTGAGGCGAGTAGAGCCGTCAGGAGATAGGCGATAAACTTTGGCAAGTCGTCGATATTCCACACAATCCCGCCATAGACTGCCGTAGCCAGTCCTGCCAGGCAAATTACATAGAGGAATATTCGTGCCTGTTTCGACATACTTGTTCCGTCTCCGTTCTAGGTTATGTAGGCAACTGCGGGGCCAAACATGCCATAAACGGTGTTACCTCTTGTTGATTCAATGCTTTAGCTGCTATGCCGTTTGAGTTCGCTCGGTTTTATGCCTTACATCCCTGTGACATTCGTGTCGCAACCCCGGAGTCAACGGCGGACTAAAGTGTCACAGCGTGCATTCCCAAAACGGGAACTTGTGACAAGCGCAGTTTAGCTTGATATACCCCGAAACAGCATTAGGTAAAGCCAAGGGTTAAGAACTTAAGTAACCATCCCGCCTGCTTCTTCAATTGCGACTGTGACGAACTTGTCTCATCATTGGCGTTAACGAGTGACAGATGCGCGCTGTCTACCCCATTACGCGCATATATAAGGGAGAAGATTCTGTCGACCGCGGTTAACAACCCGTGCGAGTTGACCAGTCAGATCGTTCGCAGTGATGCTTTAAAGC
>DATBVH010000103.1:0-12824 GCA_036515395.1 Candidatus Angelobacter sp. | reverse complement strand
AGGTAACTGAGAAAGCTGCGTCAGGTCTTCGTAAGATGGCGAGGGCGTGTAATAGAAAGTACTTGCCGCCCAATCAAAGGTAGCGAATTTAGCCGGTAACCAATAAAAATTTGAGCTCACGATGGCGCCCCCGGCGTTCTGCACCTCGAGAGAGACGAAAGACACTCCAGTATCTTCGGCTTCAGGAATCTTGAACAGCCACTGGCTGCTATCTTCGGGGGCGTCCGCCTGAACCTCAGTAGAAAACTTCTTCTGCAAACCGAAGTTATAGAGTTCCGCTACAACCCTCAGTCCCTTCATAGGCTCCGGTGAAGAATTCACCAGCACAACGCTGCGGTCGTCATAAGAAAACTGAATGTGGATTGGCTCATTGGCTTTGCGCGTGCCAAAATAACCGCCAGCCGGTTCAAGATAATAATCGTAGAGGTGCCAGATTGTGGAAGGCCATGCATTGTTCAGCATCCACTGGATCACGCCCGTGGCGCTGTAGTGATTGCGGCGATAAGCCTCAAACATCGCACGCTCACCCTCATAGGCCATGGCCTGTGATTTTTTGAGATAGTCACGCAAGTCAGCAGGCGGTCCATATATGTCGTCCATGGCGCTGTTATAGATTGAGAGGTCCTTGAACTCCTGACTGCCGGCATGAAAATTCCAAACATCGTCCATGGGCCAAAGGTGGTCTTTGGGCAACATCTTCTTGAGCGAATCCAGCGTGGGCACCGCCGGGCCGGGGCTGGTCTCAGTATTGAAGCCGAAAGCGCCGCCAAACTTTGCCGTCGCTGCTGTCGAGTTCAGCCAATATGATGGAGGAACATATTGGTAAGGTCCTGTCATCTTCACGCCTGAAGGTCCGGTCACCTCCGTTGGAGTTCCAGATGCTGAGGAGATCGCCGGATTCGGCCACTCGGTTTCTTTAAGCACCTGCAGGTATTCTCGCTCCACTTGCGGCGGCGGAGGATTATCGCTGCCGTAGAGCCAAACCAGGAGGCTGGGACGGCCACGCAGACGGAGAGATTGACTGCGCAGTGACTCAATGGCCACGCGATGATTTTCTGGCTGCCACTTGTCCCATTCCTCCCAAATGTCGCAACAGCACCATCCAGCCATAACCAGGATGCCCTGTTCATCAGCGAGGCCGAAGAAATCTTCGGTCTCCATCTTTCCCTCAAGACGGATTGTATTCAGATGTAGGTGCCTCACATATTCAAACTCCTGTCGCAGACGCTCTTTGGGTTGGCGCAAAAGCATATCTGGTGACCAGCCGCCGCCACGGATCAGGAGCTTTTTTCCGTTGATCTTGAAAAGGCGGTTCTTCTGCTCATCGAGCTCAGATGTGATCTCGCGAATGCCGAAACGAGTGCTTACCGAATCAGAAATCCGTCCGCCCGCCTCAAATGTCCAGTGGAGTTGCTGGAGTTGCGGCGTGCCCATCTGATATGGCCACCACAAACGAGGATGGGATAGATTCAGCTCGGGAAAATGATCCGCCGTAAAACTCACGATCTTTGTCTCGTTCGCATTTAGCTCGACCGCCTGTTGCACGCGCACATTCCCGAAAGACGCCTTGAGAATGCCTTTGACGCCATGGTCGGCAACGTTGGAAACCTGCACCGATGCGGTGAGAACTGCCTTATCCAGCCCAGGATCAACTTTGCTGCTTACAAATCCGTGTCGCAACGTGACCGGGCCGCTCGCCGTGAGATAGACATCCTTCCATATTCCCATGTCCTTGTCAGGCGGCATGGGATTCCAATCCACCCAGTTCACGGCCAGATCCTGGGGTTCGGGAGCGAATGTTTCAACCGCCAGCACGTTCTTTCCGCCGGGTTTCAACGCGCTACTGATATTGAATTCGAAAACGCGATAAGCGCCGGCCATCTCACCGGAACCTGAAATCTTCTTGCCGTTTAACCAGACGTTTGCACGATAGTTGATGCCGGCAAAGTGCAGCCAAACATTCTTGCCATGAAATTGTGAAGGCAGCACAAATGCTGTCCGGTACCACCAGGAGCATTTAAATGGACTGTCATCGGGCATCCGCTCATGGGCAAAGTTTGTTGCGATCGGATACGTTGTGCCCGGAATAGAGCGGAGATTCATTCCAAAATAAGGATCGGGAAATGTCTTATCCGCGACCAAAGCAGCCACAACGGTGCTCGGCACTTGCACGCTGTGCCAGCCTTGCGGCCTGAAGGCGGCTATGGAAATTTGCTCGCCCTTGGCGCTGACTTTACACGCAGATTGCAGTTGCCAGTTCTGTCGAAGAAGCACCTTTTCTATGTTGGACGCACGTTTGGCCGTCTGACCAGCGCAGAGCACAGCCGCGGATGTGAGAAAAAAAAGTGCCCAAGTGCATAAGCGATGCATGTGAATCCCGGGAGACGGCAGCCAGGACAGACGAAGCTGCGCCTGCCGTGGGCTCTATTAAAACGTTTTAGTTAAGAACATTTCTCAATGGGTTGTCAAGCGTGAAAATGTCTGAGGAAAATTGGGGATCAACGCTACAATCACGTTCGGAGCTACAAGCCAGCCGCCAATGACAGATTGCTGATTAACTTTCGGCGGTCGACCTGAACATGCGCATGCGGAAGCAAAACGATAGAAACACCACACTGCGGGACGTTGCCCGATTGAGCGGCTTTTCTTCCGCTACAGTATCGATTGTTCTCAATCAGGCGCCACTGGCCCGTTATATTCCTGAGCAGACACGCACCCACATTGAGCAGGCGGCAAAGAAACTCGGCTACCATCCCAATCTTTTAGCGCGCTCGCTGCGGAGCAAGAGAAATCATGTTCTCGGAGTACTGGTATTTGATCTTTCCGATCCTTTTTGCACGCCAATATTGAAGGGGATCGAGAACACCGTCTATCAGGCTTCATACCTGGCCGTCCTTGCCGATGCGCAGAGCGAATGGACACGTTTTGAACGCCACTTGGAAATTCTGCTCGGACAGCGAGTGGAAGGCCTGATCGTGATTGCCAATTGGATATTGGCAGACATCAACTTGCTGGCCGACGTGGAAAAACATGATATCCCTACGGTCATCATTGGTCGAGAACTGCAACGAGCTTCTATCCATTCGGTGCTCGTTGACAATGAAGCCGGTGGATTTTTAGCTCTGCAACACTTGCATGCTCTCGGTCACCGGAAAATCGCGTTCATACGTGGTCCCAAGTTGCTGCCGGATAGCGGCAGGCGCTGGAAGGGAGTGCGCTCGTTTGCGCGTAGCGTGAACCTGCAAATTGACGCTCGCTTGGTAGTGGACTTGCCTGACCTGCGCACGCCTAATTCCGGTTTTGAGGCAGGCATTAAGGCGGCTGAGGAACTGCTGCGTCGCCGCCATCCATTCACCGCGATTATGGCATTTGATGATATGACTGCCATGGGTTGCATACGGACCTTGACTGTTGCCGGCATTAAAGTTCCCGAGAAATGTTCAGTGATCGGGTTCGACGATGTCGCACCGGCCAGCCTCATGGTTCCAGCTCTCACCACCATTCGGCAGCCGATGGAGGCGATGGGAGATGTTGCCGCAGCTCTGATTGTTGATTGGCTCCGGGCCGGCCCAGAATCTTCTGACTCAGAAGTGAAGAGCCGCAAAATGTCCCCAGAGTTGGTGGTACGGGAATCTACTCGCCCTCCCGCGTAAAACCAAATCTTAGCCTTCTGCGAAAGCACTTGACAACGCCTATTAAAACGTTTTAAAAGGTTTTACTCGGCTTGGCGGCCGCCGCCAGGAGGAAACCCTATGACACGAAAAGCTGCTGTGCTTGCGATTCTTTTCCTACTTTGCGTTGTGTTCCCGGTAGCAGGCCAGGAAACCACCGGCACCATCCTGGGCGCGGTAACGGATTCATCCGGCGCAGTCGTGCCCGGCGCCACTATCTCCATTACCAACACGGACAAGAATGCCGTGATACGGACGGTAAACAGTGGCAAGGATGGCAGCTTTACCGCGCCCCTTCTGCCGCTCGGCCATTATTCAGTCAAAGTAGAGTCGAAAGGATTCAGGGCTTTCACCAAAAACAATATTGAGCTGAATATTCGTGACCAATATCGGGTTGACGCAATACTCTCACCAGGCAGCATCACGGAAAACGTGACCGTTGAAGCCGATGCGCTCCAGGTAGATACACTCTCCCCCACAGCATCGGGCTTGATTAACGGCACGCAGATTCGCGAACTTTCCCTCAGTCAGCGGAACTACGAAGAACTGGTGGCCTTGACGCCGGGTGTTTCTTCAGGAGTGTCTGACAACATCTTTGTTGGCGTCGAGACGCCGGGCGGAGGCACCAACGAAATAGATTTTTCAATTAATGGCAACCGCTTCTCACAGAACAACTGGACCATTGATGGCGCTGATAACGTTGACCGCGGAGGCAATTTCAGTCTGTTGAATTATCCCAGCGTGGATGCTATCGCAGAATTTAAAATCCTGCGAAGCCTCTACGGTGCAGAATCAGGCCGCGGGGCAGGCGGCGAGATCGACGTAGTAACACGGTCTGGAAATAACAAATTTCACGGCGGATTGTATGAGTTTCTCCGCAATGACAAGCTGAATGCCAACTCGTTCATCAACAATCAGGCTGGCATTCCACGTGATCCACTTCGCTACAACGACTTTGGATGGACCCTGGGCGGCCCGGTCTTCATTCCCCATGTCTACAATGAATTCAGAAATAAGACGTTCTTTTTTTATTCAGAAGAGATCCGCAGGATTGTAACCTTCACCACATTCAACACCACTGTTCCTAACCAGAACGAACGCCAGGGAATTTTCGCCAATCCTGTGTGCACAAGTTTTGACAGCAGCGGGAACTGCGCGGCACAGGCCACGACGATCAGTCCGGCAACATTTAATCCAGCAGCAGCCGCGTACATCAAAGACGTATTTTCGAAATTCCCTCTGCCGCAGGATCCCACGACGGACCAATTGGTGGTGAGCGGCAGAAATCAGTTTAACTACCGCCAGGAGATCATCCGGATCGATCACATTGTGAACCAGAAAGTGAGTCTGCTGGGGCGGTGGATTAACGATTCGATTCCTACGATCAATCCTGCCGGCTTGTTCAGCCAGGCGAACGTTCCGGGCTACGCCACCACTAACACGCGCTCACCGGGCAAAAACCTTCTGGTCAAGGGAACGATCGCTGCCTCAGCGCACTTGTTCAATGAAGCCGGATATGCCTGGTCGTATGGCGCACTGCTGTCTACGCCGATTGGCTTCAATACGTTTGCGAATTCTCCTGATGTGGCTGCCGCGATCACGCTGCCATTCGCCTCGACATTGAAAAGGATTCCTAACCTGAACTTCCAGAACGGCAACGGAGCCGGACTGTTTGGCTTTGGTCCCTATGTGGATGAGAATCGTAATCACAACTGGTTCGACAATCTCACGTGGATTCATGGCCACCACACCATGAAGTACGGCTTCAGTTATCACCGTTATCAAAAAAACGAGAACGATGCAGGCGCGAATCCCAGTAACGGGCAATTCACCTTCTTTGGCACAGATCCCAATGGAGATCAGACGTTTCAGCAGGAGTGGGCCAGCTTCCTGCTGGGCAACGTGAGCCAATTCCGCCAGACGAAACTGGATATTGCCACCAAAATCCGCCAGCGCTCCTTCGATTTTTACGGTCAGGACGAATACCGTATCCATCCCAATCTCACGCTGACATATGGAGCCCGCTTCACGCATTACGGCCAGCCATTTGACGCGGAAAACCGCAATACCAGCTTTTTCCCCGCAGTCTACGATCCCGCCAAGGCACAGCAGATTGATCCAGCCTCGGGCCTGATCGTAGCTGGCACCGGTGTTCCGCTGAATGGAGTAATCATCTCCGGACAGAACTCGCCTTTTGGCCGGGCAGTTGCCGACCAGCAGTTCCTCAATGTTGCTCCTCGTGTGGGTGTTGCGTGGGACCCGTTTGGGGCAGGAAAGACCTCTATCCGCACCGGCTTCGGGATTTTCTACGATTCGCCTGCCGTAGGGTTTGTGGAAAACAATCTTTTTTCCAACCCGCCGTTCGTTGGCAATGTCACCATTTCGAGTACGACGATGGACAATCCGGCGGCAACTCCTGCCGATGTCGATTTGTCGCCTCAGGCGCTCAAAGGGGTACAAGCAAACTGGAAGCTCCCTTATACCGAGCAGTGGAGCCTGGACATTCAACAGCAACTGCCGGATCAATTCTTGTTCGATATTGGCTACTATGGGTCTGCCGGACACCATCTGCTCGGCATTGTTGATATTAACCAGCCGGCGCCGGGCGCTTATCTTGGCGCAGGCATCCCGGTGCCGGGCAATAACAATCCTGACGCGATCACTCAGCTGAATTTTGTGCGCCCATTCAAGGGCTACGGTGCCATCAATCTCTCTTCCCCGGTCTTCGATTCCAATTACCATTCATTACAAATGAGCCTGCAAAAGCGCCTCAAAGGCGGGTCGCTTTTCAACATAAATTACACCTGGTCGCACGCGCTGACTGACGCCGGCAGCGATTTCTCTACTCCGCAAAACAATTCCAACATCCGGTCGGACTACGGCCCAGCAACTTTTGATCGCCGTCACATCTTCAATGCCAATTTTGTGTGGGTGATGCCGTGGTTGAAGGACGAAAAGGGCTTCGTAGGTCATACCTTCGGCGGATGGGAGCTCTCTGGAATCGTTACCTACAACTCCGGATTGCCTTTGACTGTCACAGGGATTTCATCTGATCCCGCAGGTCTGGGACTGCTTGACCCAAATACGAACGCTGCCGCGCGTCCTGACCAGATCGCTGATGCCAACAAGGGAGCACCGCATACGGCCGCCCAGTGGTTCAATACTGCTGCATTTGTTGATGTTGATCCCACCAATCTCCGGCCCGGCAATGCGCGTCCGGGCAGCATTAAAGGCCCCGGGATCCAACGTTATGATTTGTCTCTCTTCAAGAACATGAAGCTGTCAGAAGCTGTGGGTATGCAATTCCGCCTGGAATCATTCAACATTTTCAATCACACAAATTTCCAGGATATTGATACCAATTTGTTCAGCAGCACGTTTGGCCAGGTGGTTGGCACACACAACCCGCGCATAGTGCAACTGGGACTCAAATTGAATTTCTGATCGTCGAATGCAGGAGTTCAGTCGCTAAAAAGTGACCAGCGAATGGCTAGCACACAAACCAGTAACGGGCCCTCGCAGACCGGTCAGCTCCGGAGAACATTGACTCTCTGGAACCTGATCATCTACGGCATCATCGTAGTGCAGCCAACCGCGCCGATGCCAAGTTTCGGCGTCATCAGCAAAGAAGCGCATGGCCATGTGATCACGGCGATTCTTATTGCCATGGTTGCGATGCTGTTTACGGCCGTGAGTTACGGCCGGATGGCGCGCGTTTATCCCAGCGCTGGATCGGCATATACATACGTCGGGCGGGAACTGCATCCTTCACTCGGTTATCTCACCGGTTGGAGCATGACCATGGATTACCTGCTGAATCCTCTCATCTGCATCATCTGGTGCAGCAAGGCAGCGGGCAACGTGGTGCCGGAGGTGCCGTACGTTGTCTGGGCTGTAGGATTCGCGGCGCTGTTCACGTTTCTGAACCTGCGCGGAGTTAAGACCACTGCGCGAATCAATGAAGGTCTTGCCGCGGGGATGGCGGTGGTAATCGTGCTGTTCCTTGTCGCCGCGATTCGCTATTTGCTGCGAACACCTCACCCAGGACCTGGGTTCTTTCTCCACCCGTTCTACGATCCAAAAACATTTTCCGCTCCAGCGGTGTTTACCGGGACATCGATTGCCGTGCTTACGTATCTCGGCTTTGATGGAATTTCAACGCTCTCAGAAGAGGCGGAAAATCCGCGCCGTAACATCCTTCTGGCTACTGTGCTCGTTTGCCTTATTACCGGCATTCTGGCATCGGTTGAGGTTTACGTCGCCCAACTTGTTTGGCCATCTTCCGATTTCCCTGACGTGGATACCGCTTACGTGTATGTTGCGGGTCGAGCCGGTGGCGCCCTGCTGTTCCAAATCGTCAATATCACCCTGTTGGTTGCGAATGTCGGTTCCGGCATGGCTGCCCACCTGGGTGCCGCCCGCCTCCTCTACGGAATGGGGCGCGATGATGCCATTCCCAAATCTTTTTTTGGCAAGATTGAACCCAAGCGCGGCATCCCGCGCAACAACGTGATCTTTGTTGCGGTGGTGGCACTGCTGGGAGCACTGCTTCTCAGCTATCAATTGGGAGCGGAATTGCTGAATTTCGGCGCATTTATTGCGTTTATGGGAGTGAATGCCGCCGCGTTCGTCCACTATTTTGTGCGGCAGAAGGAAAAGAATTTGTGGAGCTTCTTAATGCCGGTGCTGGGCTTTTCTATTTGTCTTTTTATCTGGCTGAACCTTCGCTGGCAAGCCAAATTGGCAGGCGTTATCTGGTTAGCCGTGGGCATTGCCTATGGACTGTATAAGACCAACGGCTTCCGTAAGAACCTCTCGTTCGATGCCCCCGGGGAATAGGTGCGAGAAATGGGAAGATTAGTTTTGGGCGTGGATATCGGCGGTACCAAGGTCGCCGCCGGCGTGGTGAATGAAGCCGGCAAGATCCTCTCCAAAACGCGCGTTCCCATGGTTGCCAAGGGCTCTGCGCAGACCGCCATGGATTGTGTGAATCGCGTAATCGAGGCGGCGATGAAATCGAGCGTGGAGCCAGTGGAAGGCATTGGCATATCGTCACCCGGCCCGCTCGATCCCAGGCGCGGAATCATTATTAATTCGCCGAACCTGCCCTGCTGGCGAGATTTCGCGCTCATGGCGGAGATCGAACAAACTTATGGTTTGCCGGTCCGGCTCGACAATGACGCCAATGCTGCCGGACTAGCGGAAACCCTTTGGGGCGCAGGCCGGAATCTTGATTCCGTTTTTTATGTCACCCTCGGCACGGGAATAGGTACAGCCATCATTTTGGAGAAGCGCATTTATCACGGGCGTACGGGTGCGGCTGCCGAAGGCGGGCACATGACCATTGATCTGCACGCTCCAGTGGCTTGCGGATGTGGCAAGCGCGGCTGCGTGGAAAGCATGGCCTCTGGTCCGGCGCTTGCAGCGCGGGCGCAAGCCAGGCTCGAACACGATCTCTCCAGCGGAACAATCTTAAGAACGATGGCGGGTGACCGCGGTATGACCGCGGAGATGGTCTTCGCCGCTGCCGAAGCCGGAGATCCGGTAGCAACAGCCGTGCTGCAGGAGATTGTGGAGCTACTAGCAGTCTGGCTGGGGAATGTAATTGATTTGCTGGAGCCAGAAGTGATTATTCTTGGCGGCGGAGTTGGCGGGGGCCTAACGCCGTGGCTCCCGAAGATTGCTGCGGGCCTTCGTCGCTGGACAATCAACACACGCGCCCATGAAATTCCGCTGGTGCCAGCTGAATATGGAGCGGACTCCGGCATTGCTGGTTCGGCCGCGCTCTTCTTGGCAGATCCGGTGCCGAGAGCGAAACAGTCCCTCGCTGAAGCGGGACAGAACTAAATCCATGTCACAGAGCCCAAAATTTCGCAGCCACATGCTCAGGGAAATCTTCGAGCAACCCGAGGCGGTGCTGCACACGGTACTGGCGATGCACTCCGCAGATGCAGGCTATAGCGGTTTTGATGGTGTGGGCAAGGTTGCCGCGGCATTGCGTGGCGTGAAACGAATTGTCATTGCGGCTTCCGGCACCAGCCGTCACGCCGGCATAGCCGGTAAACAAATGTTGGAATCGATGACCACCATTCCTGTGGAAGTGGAGTATGCCAGTGAATTCCAGCACTCTCCGGCAGTTACAGGTCCTGAAACACTAGTGATGGTAATTACCCAGTCCGGTGAAACGGCTGATACCTTGGGGTCTTTGCGTAAGGCCAAAGCGAGTGGAGCCACGGTGATGGCTGTCGCCAATGTTATTGACTCTTCTATCATGCGTGAAGCCGACGCGCGCATTGAAACGCGGGCCGGGAAAGAACTGGCAATTCCTTCCACCAAAGCTTTTACGGCCCAATTGGCGGCGCTTTTTCTGTTTTCCCTTTGGATAGGCGAACAGATCGGCACGATCTCACGTGGTCAGGCACGTTCCAGCGTTGCAGAGCTTCTGAAAATTCCGGAAAAACTCAGCCGAGTGCTGGAATCGAAACCCCAGGTATCTGAAATCAGCGAGAAATACGCCGGCGTGGATGATTTTATTTTTGCCGGCCGCGGCATTCACTATCCCATTGCGCTGGATGGAGCTTTGAAACTAAAGGAAGTTGCTTACGTGCACGCCGAAGGCTATCCCTTAGGAGAAGTAAAGCATGGCCCTCTGGCGTTACTTGACGAGATGGTGGTTAGCGTAATTCTCGCTACCTGCGACCGGAACAATTCAGAGTCCGTCATGCGCTATGAGAAGACCTTATCCGGCGCGAAAGAAATCAAAGACCGCGGAGGGCGTCTTATCATGGTGGCAAATCACGGAGACATACAAGTCGCCGGGATTGCTGACGACGTCCTCTATATCCCTGATGCTTCCGAATTACTGCTGCCTATCCTGGAAATTGTTCCCCTGCAGCTGCTGGCCCATGATATCGCTCTCCTCCGTGGAAATGACGTCGATCATCCCCGATCTCTGGTGAAAGCGGTGCTTACGGACTGAAACGAGCAGGCCGATTGAAAAACTGCCTGCCAAAAAGACCGATCTCGCGCGCTACTTAGATGAAGCACGCCTAACGGAACGACAGCTGATTTTAGATCAGCTCAACCGTCTGCCTTCTAAGCAGAGGGTCGCCCGTTCGAATCGGGCCGGGCCTACCATTTTTGCAGCACCGGAATATTTCTTCGCTCGATACGCGAAGCCTTCTGCTTACCCTGAGCTTATTGAAGAAGCGAGTTGAGCTTCTGACGCCACTCGCGCCAGGTCTGCGTCTACCATCATGGCGACAAGCTCTTCCAGACTTGTTTTGGGTTTCCAGCCCAACACCGCTTTGGCTTTTGCCGCATTTCCTACCAGCACATCCACCTCGGCTGGACGCTCAAATTTTTTGTCAGTCACAACGTACTTTTCATAATCAAGACCAACATGCCGGAAAGCGAGCCGGCAGAATTCGCGAACACTTGTGCAGCGGCCGGTCGCAACTACGTAGTCAGCGGCTGTATCTTGCTGCAGCATCAGCCACATGGCTTCAACGTAATCGGCAGCATAGCCCCAGTCGCGCTTCGCTTCCAGATTGCCCAGCCGCAGCTCGCTCTGCAAACCAAGCTTTATCCTCGCTACGCCGTCGCTGATCTTCCGCGTGACAAATTCAATCCCACGCAATGGAGATTCGTGATTGAACAAAATTCCGCTGCACGCAAATGTGTTAAAGCTCTCGCGATAGTTCACGGTCATCCAGTGGGCATAGAGTTTGGCCACGCCGTACGGGCTTCGCGGATAAAAAGGTGTACGCTCCGACTGGATGGGTTCCTGAATCTTTCCAAACATCTCACTGCTGGAAGCCTGATAAAAGCGAATCGCAGGATCGGTGAGCCGGATTGCTTCCAGCAAATTCACGGCTCCAATGCCGGTCGTCATCCCGGTTAAGACAGGCTGCATCCAGGATGTCGCCACAAAGCTCTGCGCCCCAAGGTTGTAAACTTCATTGGCGGTAATTGAAGAAAGCAGACGCGTCAGCGACGATAAATCAGTTAAGTCGCCTTCCATCAAATCCACTTCATTCTCAATGCCCAGATGGCGCAGACGCCATTGCGTATCAGAGGACCTCCGGGCCAGAAGGCCATACACCTTGTAATCTTTTTCCAAAAGGAGTTTCGAAAGGTAGGCGCCATCTTGTCCTGTGACTCCGGTGATCAAAGCTTTTTTGCTCATTCCAGCCTGTCCCCCGCGATTCAAGCGGGCTTTCCAACAGCGTGCTCGATTTTACCTGACGGCATTGCGCAGCGAATTTGCGTAATCTATTTCGCTTTGGCCAGCTGCTCCATCTGCTTCTCGTCGATGACCTGCACTCCCAGTTCGCGCGCCTTGTCCAGCTTTGAGCCGGGATCGTCGCCGGCGATCACATAATCTGTCTTCTTGCTGACGGCGCTGGAAACTTTGCCGCCGGCATCTTCCACCAACTTCTTCGCGGAGTCACGGGAATAATTGGCCAGCGTACCGGTGATGACAAACGTTTTTCCTGCCAGGGCGGTGCCACGCTGCTTCTTTTCTCCTTTAAAGTTTAGATACTTGCTCAGGCGCTTCACCAGATCGCGATTGCGAGGCTCGACAAAAAATTCCTGAATGCTGTTGGCGATGCGCGGACCTACCTCGTCCACTTCCTGCAATGATTCGGCAGACGCGTTCATCAACGCATCCATCGACCCGAAATGCTCTGATAGAAATTTGGCCGTGCGCTCGCCGACAAACCGGATTCCCAGGCCATAGATCACGCGTTCCAGTGGCAGCTTGCGTGATTGTTCGATTTCACGCAGCAGGTTCGCCGCAGATTTTTCTCCCACGCGCTCCAGGCTGAGCAGTTTCTCCTCATTTAGTTCATAGATGTCAGCCAGGTCTTTCACCAGTCCACGGCTTGAAAGCTGGTTGACCATGGACTCGCCCATGCCTTCAATGTTCATCACGGAGCGCGCAGCAAAATGCAAAATGCTTTCACGCAGCTTTGCGGGGCACGCCGTATTCACGCAGCGATGATCGGCTTCACCTTCCACACGCACTACATGGCCGCCACATTCAGGGCAGCGCTCCGGCATGTGGAATATCTTGTGTCCGCGCGGATGGTCTTTATCTGAAATGACTTTCACTACTTTTGGAATCACGTCGCCGCCGCGCTCGATCAT
>DATBVH010000102.1:0-7272 GCA_036515395.1 Candidatus Angelobacter sp. | reverse complement strand
CCGGAACAGCGGCGATGGCGGCATCCAAGCCACCGGAAAATGTTTACAGCAATGCGGCGCGCTTTAACGCCAACAGCGCGCTCAACATCCTGTTGCTGGATGCGCTGAATACTAACCTTCCGCACCAGGCATACGTCCGCGACCAGATGATCCGCTATCTGCAAAAAATGCCGGAAGGCCAGCCTGTTGCGGTTTACATGCTCAGCACCAAGCTCACGCTGCTGCAGGATTTTACTGACGATCCTGAAGCACTGCGAAAAGTGGCCAAAGAAATTAAGAGCAGCGTGTCGCCACTGCAGGACAATCCGGCAGGCGGCCCGGACGCGGAACTTCTGCCCGCGGGTCTGGCTGATTCCGGGATTATGCCGGCGCAAATGCTCAGCGCTATGCAAAGCTTTGAGCAGGAACGGGTCGCTTTCCAGACCGATCTGCGACTGACCTATACACTGAACGCTCTCACTTCCATTGCGCGGTCGCTTTCCGGCTATCCCGGACGCAAAAACCTGATCTGGATATCGGAAGCTTTTCCGCTCAGCATCGACCCGAACATGGAACTTACCGGAGATACTTTTGCCGGAACGCGCAACTACGGCCCGCAGATAGCCCAGGCCGCGGATTCGCTCATCGACGCCCAGATTGCCATGTATCCCATTGACGCGCGGGGATTGGTGCCATCCTCGATGTTCGACGCTTCCAATTCCGGCAGGGACAAGTTTGGCCGTTCCCTGTCACGCCCCGGCAGAATGGCTACGGCCATCAGCAATGAGTCTGCCCAGTTGCAAAGTGTACACGGAACCATGCAGGAAATGGCAGATCGCACCGGCGGACGCGCGTTTTACAACACCAACGGCATTGATGCGGCGATCCGCAAAAGCATTGAAGATGGATCCACCTATTACACGCTGGCCTATTACCCGGAGAATAAAAACTGGGATGGAAAATTTCGCAAGATCCATATAAAGGTGAACCGATCTGGCGTAAAGCTCCGTTATCGCCTGGGTTATTATGCAGTTGATCCCACGTTGTTTGCGGAGAAGAACCAGAAGCAGCAGGATTCGGCTTTTGCTCTGGCGCTGAGCCCTGATTCGCCGATTGCCACTGGTCTTCCTTTTAATGCGCTGGTGATTCCACCTGCGGAAGCTTCGCCCAAAACGGTGCGCGTAAATTTTGGCGTCGATCCCCACGCCATCAGCTTTGAGCGCCTGCCCGACGGACTGCAACATGCCACGCTGGAGTGCACCGTCCAGGCATTTTCAGCAAAAGGCAAGCTGGTCCGCGGAACGTCTACCACCGTGAAGGCCGCTTTGAAGCCAGACACGTTTTCCAGGGTGATGCAAGATACGTTTCCATGCCAGCAGGCGATCGACTTGGAACCCGGCAATTATTACCTGCGCCTTGGCGTGCGAGACAGCCGCACTGGCTTGATCGGGACCACCAATGCCAAAGTTGCAGTGGCTTCTGCTGTGCCCGCAAAGCCATAGCTGCTGTAAAAACGGTGCATAATCGATGACGCGCGTTCCCGTTTTGACCGCCAAGCCAATCCATGCGTTTCCCTAAGCAAATACAGGAGTTTTCATTGTGTGCTGGAAGACCGGATGCATCAGAGATGTAACAGTAACCTCACCTCAGTAACTTGTTGGCGTGATTCTCTGGCCTCTATCGTGAATCAAGAGCAGGCTGCGACATAAAGCCGCTGGCTGGCCAGGAGGATCGCCATGGACGGAGATATCACTTTTGTGAAGTGCCCTCGTGGGGATTCTTTTCCGGTCCGCAAAACGGCTAGCCCATCGACGGGACATCAGCAGATCATCTGCCCCAGATGCGGACACGATTTTGACGTAACAATGGACGAAACCGTGGAGCGTCTTTCGCCCGAGCCAAAGCTTGTGTTAGCGATCGCACGGTAACGTAAAACCGCCGAACATCTATTTACTTATTCTTCCGTTCTTCCTACAGCGCCGTCATCTCGATTACTTATCGCGGCCGCGTATGTCTCCGTCGGACAAAGAGCATGGCTACGGAACTTCTCCTAGTCGCGGAGTCAGGGAAGCTGATCAAGACCGCAGCCGCGAAGTCAACTGTTCATTTTTCATTGGTTCCCCTGTCAAAACAGGAAAGCCGGGCGCAGGAGCGGCGGGCATCCAACGAAATAGACCAGTTCAGGACCTGTCTGGACAAGATGCTGTGCAAACGCTTCTACGATGTCACACAATCTGGAAGGCCGTTGCGCTGCAGAACGCAAATGTCGTACAGGCCGGTCCTGAAACGGTATGGCCTCAGATGCCGCCTTTCGTCGTTGCCCACATTCTCGAGGAGGAGAAATGAACAAGAAACTCATTCTGATTTGTATTTGCGTCCTGGCCCTCACTTGCGGCGGTCTGCAAGCCCTGGCACAGGACAAGCCCGACCAGCCGGCCCCACAAACTGCGCCCAGCGAACCAGCCCCACAAACTGCGCCCGACCAGCCGGCCCCACAACCTGCGAATCCCGGCTCGCAGACCAACCCCCAGCCCAGCTCAGAGGCCAACCAGGCTGTAGTATCGGATGCCGAAGTTGCCACTAAGGTCGACGCACGCATGCAACAGCTCACAACCGAACTGGGCCTGAGCGCCGAGCAGCAAGCTCAAATCAAGCCCATTTTAGTCGAGGGGGCGAAGCGGCTCCAGGCTGTCAAGAATGACAACACGCGGAGCATCGATGCGAAGAAGTCCAAAATGGATGACGTCCACGACAATACTCGCGGTCAGCTCAGGCAGTTTCTGACTCCTGACCAGGGCAAGAAGCTGGATGCGCTGAAGGCGGATGATGTCATCTAAACGGCAACATCATTCATAAACCAGGGTGGGGAAGGCGCAGGCTTTCCCCATTTCTATTCCGCTTCTTCCTGAAGCGCCGTCAGCAATTCATCATCAACCTGCCAATTCTTCAGCACCTTGATGGCAACGCCCACGCCGAATCCGGCCCGCATCAGCCCGCGAAAAATCCGCGCTGTCTCTTTATCGTTTTCCGGCTTCTTCAAGCGCTTGCGCTTCAGATAGGCCCGCGCCAACTCTTCTTCATTGACTGCGGCGTAAGCTTCATCCACTACTTTTTCGATCACGTCCTGATGCACGCCTTTCACTTTCAGGTCAGTGATCACGCGGCGCTTGCCGAAATTCTCGTTATCGCGGCGGAAACTGGAATATGCGGTTGCATACTGCGTGTCGTTCAAATACTTCTGGTCTTTCAGCCGCAGGATGACCATGTCCACCAGCAGCGCGCCAATCTCATCTTTGGGAACGCGCTGCCGCATCAGGCGTTTCAACTCGGCGACGGTCCGCATGCGCCTGCCCAATGAGCGCACGGCATAGTCATAGAGCGTGTTCTCGTCGACGATCTCTTTGGGCCGCTTGAAAGCCATCTCGTAGGAGCATAGCAAAAGGAACTCTTACCGCAATGAAGCTTTACAGCCCGATTCCGCAGCCTTCAACGCGCTGGCCGCGTTATTTTGGCTCACTTTGCATCCGGAGTGGCACGCAATACCAGTTTGGGCGACTCGTTCAAGCCGAGCCAATATTCCTGGATGATTTTCACAATGCGCATGATCTCATCCGGATTTCCAGGCTTGACCAGGTAGGAATTTGCTCCCAGGTCATAAGCGGCATTCACAGCGCTGGTTGCGCTATCAATGGTGAGAATGACAACTGGAATTCGACGGATATAAGGCTGCATACGCTTCCACTGCAACAATTCGAAGCCGGTCATCTCAGGCAAGTCAAGATCGAGCAGAATCAGCGCAGGCAAGGGGTATTTGGTCCTATCGCCGTATTGTCCCAGTCCGCTCAAATAGCCGAGTGCTTCCTGCCCGTTTTTGGTCCAGACAATCGGATTCAGCACCTTCGTCTTCTCGAAGCCGCGGCGGATTAAGGCCGCATCAGAAGGCGTGTCTTCCACGAGCAAAATGGTTGATAAAACTGGTTCAGCCATACGATTTTCTCAGAGTGGATAGTTCGTCCTAACTCTCACAGCGTCGGCCCTTCATTTAAGTCTATCCAATAATTCCGGAAGGCGGAGACAAGCTGCTCCAGTTCCGAATTGTTGCTCGGTTTAACCAGATAAGAATTCACTCCCAGGTCATAAGCTTTATTCACATCAAGCTGATGCTTCGAAGATGTGAGCATAATGATCGGAAGTCTTTTCAGTTCGGATTCCTGCGTGCGTATCCACTCCAACACCTCAAGTCCAGATCGGCGCGGCAATTTGATATCCAACAGAACGACACATGGAATAGGGTGAAGAGATCGGTTCTCATACGGTGCATCGCCCGCCAGATATGCCACTGCTTCATCACCGTGGGTGAGGCGGAACATTGGTATGCTCGGCTTGATCTTCGCAAACGCCCTCTGGATCAGGCGAAAATCGGAAACATCATCTTCCACAAGTAAAACCGGTCCTTCAGACATTCGGGTCAACCTTCTCCTTCTCTGGTTCTGCCAGCGGGAGCTCGATCCAGAATGTGCTCCCCTTTCCGACTTCTGATTCTAACCCGCACGAGCCGCCCATGCGTGAGATGGCCCGCTTCACAATTGCCAGTCCGATCCCGGTGCCCGGATACGTTTCCCGATCATGCAGGCGCTCAAAGACCTGCCAGATACGTTCGCGATGCTGCGGCGCTATCCCAATCCCATTGTCTGTGACGCTAAGCCGGACTGCAGTGTTGTGTGCTTCGGCATGCAAATCCACTTCCGGAGACAAGCCCTTCCTGTGAAACTTAACCGCATTCGACAGCAGGTTGAACGTAACTTGTGCCAGCGCCTGCTCGTGCGCTCGGACCCAGAGATCCGGAGAAATATGCAAAGCAAGCGAGCCGCCGTGATCATTGCCAAGCTGCCGGATAGCGTCATCTACGGCTTCTCTGAGATTCACTGGATCAAGTTGCAGATCGACGCGGCTTACGCGGCCATATTCAAGGAGGTCGTGAACCAGCACGTTCATCCGGGCCGCGGCCTTGATGATCTCGTCCAGGTACTCCCGACCTTGCTGATTGAGGTCTTTTGCGCAGTCCTCCTGCAACGCTTCAGCGAACCCTGCGATTGCACGCAGCGGAGCGCGCAGGTCATGAGAGACAGAGTAGGCAAAGGCTTCAAGTTCCGCATTGCTCTGCTCCCGCTCCTGAACACGAATTTCCAGTTCATCGGCGTGGCGGTTGAGCTGGTCGAGCAGCGCTTTGCGGTCGCTCAAGTCGCGCGTTACCTTGGAAAAGCCGTAAAGAACGCCTTCTTCATCGCGCAGCGCCGTGACAACAATGCTGGCCCAAAAACGTGTGCCGTCCTTGCGTACACGCCAGCCCTCGCCTTCAAAGTGTCCCTGCTCTGCGGCAGTCTGCAGGATGCGTTGCGGCAACCCGCTGCGGCGGTCTTCTTCCATGTAAAACATTGAGAAGTGTTTGCCCGAAGTTTCTTCTGCTGTGTATCCCTTGATGCGTTGCGCTCCCACATTCCATGAAGTGATGTAGCCGCGGGAATCCATGGAAAAGATGCCGTAATCAAGAACATTTTCAACCAACATGCGGAAGCGCGATTCCGCGGCGCGACGCTCCGTGAGGTCCCGCGTGATTTTGCCGAAGCCGATAAGGTTTCCACCCTCATCGCGGATGCATGTAATGACCACGCTGGCCCAGAAGCGTGACCCATCTTTTCGCAGCCGCCAGCCTTCATCTTCAAAGTGCCCGGTCTGAGCGGCCACACGCAATTCGTGCTCCGGTTTGTGATTTGCCAAATCGCGTGCGGTGTAGAAGATGCTGAAATGCCTGCCGATGACTTCCTCTGCTTTGTACTGCTTCAGTCGCTCAGCTCCGGCATTCCATGAGGTGATATATCCCGCCGGATCGAGAAGGAAGATGCCATAGTCCGCGACCGTATCCACCAGAAGACGAAAGACCTCAGGCGAGTGCAGTCCGGGACGAAGATCGATGGTTGAAGCTGGAGGCTTTGTAGACATGCCTTGGGCCCGAAAAATTTTATTCTACCAGTGTGTATGTATGCTTGGGAGCCCCGACGCTGAGCACGGTCCCAAGAGTCTCAAAAAATCCAAGAGTCTCAAAAATTCAAGAGCCTCGAAAATTGAAATCTTGCACCTTGCCGAAGTCTCACGCCCTGGCCACAAACTCCCTTGTCTCCGTGGACACTTTAACCTTTTCACCCTGTTTAATAAAAAGAGGCACGCGGATTTCCAACCCGGTTTCCAGCGTAGCGGGCTTGGTCACGTTGCCGCCGGAGGAATCCCCGCGCACGCCTGGCTCCGTCTGGGCGATCGTCAGTTCCACATGCGGAGGCAGTTGCAGGCCAATCGGATTGCCGTTGTACTTGTGCACCTGGATGATCAGGCCTTCGCCAAGAAAATCCTGCGCGTCGCCAATCATCTCCTGTGACAGCGTAAGGGTCTCAAAGCTCTCCTGGTCCATAAAGTAATAACCGTCCGCATCGCTATATAAAAAAGACGCCGGAACCATTTCCAGGTCGGGCTCCTTGAACTTGTCGCTGGCTTTAAACGTTTTGTCAAAGACGGCGCGGGTGAGCAGGTTGCGCATCTTCAGACGGACCAGCGTCTGCCCGCCACGGGCGGTTGGAGTGTTCACCTCCACGTCAAGGCAGTGGAATGGCGTGCCGTCCAGTTCAAAAAACATTTTGCGCTTGATGTCGATGGCATCAATCAGTGCGGCCATGTGTCCCTTCAGGGCATGTTGAGTGGTAAATATACGGCTAACGAACTCTTCTAGGATATCAGGAGGAATATTCTTGCGCGTCAGCGCTGGGAAAGTTGAGTAAGGAATAAAGCGCCGTAGGTGCGGCACATAATGCATCTTTCTACGCTATGCGCGCGTGCGGCTTGCAGTACGAGGAAGGAAATTAATAGTGGAGCGGCGCGCCAGTCCAATACGCATGGTGCGAAATCCCATTGACTCTCTTGGCTTAGTAAAATGAATTCTAGGATGCCCGCCCTAATGCTGGAACGTCATTCCAGCTTGGCTCCGTGTAATCGGCAACGCTTGGCATTGTGACCCTTTGATTTTCATGCCAGAACTCTTGCAATAACTTAAGAGTCTGTTCAATGCTGATCTGCGGCTTCCAGCCGGTGTGATTCGTCAACTTAGTGTGGTCAGTAATGTAGACCTGCTGGTCGCCTGGACGTGTCTGGTCCACGTGATAGTTAAGCCTCACGCCAGTGAGTTTCCGGATTGATTCCATCAATTCCAGCAAAGACGTTGTGTTTGCCGGGCCGCCGCCGATGTTG
>DATBVH010000101.1:0-13925 GCA_036515395.1 Candidatus Angelobacter sp. | reverse complement strand
ATACCTTGGCATAGAGAGCTAAATGATTGTAGGGACAGGGGTTGACATCACCGAGGTTGATCGTATCCAGGCCGCCGTAAAGCGCTTTGGTGACCGATTCTTGCAGCGTGTCTTTACCCCCGCCGAGGTCAGGTATTGCATGGGCAAACCCAACGCCGCAGAGCGTCTGGCGGCCCGCTTTGCCGCCAAGGAAGCCGGAATGAAGGCCATCGGTACCGGGCTGCGCCACGGCATAACCTGGCAGGATGTCGAGGTCGTTCGCCTGCCGGGGCAGCGTCCAGTTCTGCAATTTCATGGCAAGGCGGCGGAGTTCGCCGCGCGACTCGGCTGCAAGCGCAGTCATCTCTCGCTGAGCCATACCAAGGAGCAGGCGATTGCCTATGTGATTTTGGAAGGAGAATGAAATTCCGACCCTGAGCTGTCGAGGGCTAGCGACCTCTCTACTTTCGGTGTCAAGATTTCACAAAAAGTCTCGCCTGTGAGAACCTGTTTCATTCATGGCCCAATCCACCTTCGCTGCTGATCCTCAAATTGCGCCCGTCCAAACGTTGTTACGTTCCACCATGCTGGCCGTGGCCCTGGTCAGCCTTTCCAGTCTCTTGCTGGAACTGGCGCTTACGCGGCTATTCAGCGTGGTGCTCTTCTATCACTTTGCTTTTTTTGCTATTTCCGTGGCGCTGCTGGGTCTGGGATCGGGAGGAGTGTTTGCCCACATTCGCCAAGAATGGCTGGCGCGGTTTGATATGCGAACCCTGGGCGCATGGCTGTGCTTGCTGAATTCAATTTTTATCCTGTGTTCGGTGGAAGTCGTGTTGCATACTCCGGTTTCCCTGGAGGTCACGGGCCGGAACTTTGGCAAACTGACGATTATCTATCTGGCGGCTGCGGTACCGTTTTTTCTGACCGGACTTTTATTCTCCGTACTGTTTGCGCGTTCGTCCGGCTACATCTCGCAGCTTTACGGCGCCGATCTTGCCGGAGGCGCAACAGCGTGCCTGGCAGTTGTGCCGCTGCTGAACTTTATTGGGGCACCCAACGCGCTCTTGCTGGCTTCAGCCTGCATGGCGGTAGCCGCTGCATTATGGGCAGATCAAGTCAAGATACGTCGAGCGGCTTACACTTTGGCAACAGTCTTTGTTCTGCTCATGGCTGCCAATTATTCCGGCAAGATCATTGACGTAATCTACGCCAAGGGCGTCTATCGTGATGCCAAATGGATTGAGTATGCGCGGTGGAACGCTATCTCCCGCATTGAGGTCAGCACGCAGCTTGGCGGGCGCTACGTTGTGATTGATGCCGATGCCACCACTGCAATCATGAACGTGGATCCGGCGCGCTGGGAGCAGAATGGCTCTGCCACGCCCATGCATACCGGCCTTCCCGACACGTCAGGATTCAACTGGAAGAAAAGCCTGATGTCTGCCGCGCCGTCTGTGGCCAACGTGCTGCGTCCGCGTGGCGATTTCGCCATCATCGGCCCGGGCGGAGGCGTGGACGTGATGCGTGCCGTCGCCAATGGCAGTCCCAACGTTACGGGGATTGAGATCAATCCCACGATCGCCAACAACGTGATGCGCGGCCGCTACGCCGACTACTCTTTCCATCTTTACAACCAGCCCCAAGTCCACATTCATGTCCAGGATGGCCGTTCTTACATACGCAGTTCGCACGAAAAGTATGACGTAGTGCAGATGACGCTGGTTGACACCTGGGCGTCCACGGCGGCAGGCGCTTTTGCCCTGAGTGAAAACAATCTTTACACCATTGAGGCGTTCCGCGAGTACTTTGACCATCTGAAGCCCGACGGCATGATCGCCATTACGCGTTGGGAGTTCAAGCAGCCGCGCGAAGCGTTGCGCGTGGTTTCGCAGGGAATTGAGGCTTTGCACGCGATTGGGATCGCTGATCCGCGCCGGCATTTTGTGATCGTGGCAGACGGAGGGCTGGATGAAGACGGACGGCCGGTGCTGGTGCTGGCCAAAAAGTCGCCGTTCAGCGCTGCTGAGTACGCGTCCGTCGCGGCGCATGTGCGTGAAAATCCCAATCTATTTTGGCTGAACCCTACGCGCGAATTCGCTGGATTGCAGTCTCTTCCGCCCGCGGCTGAGGCATTCCGCAACCTAATCGAATCCAACGATCCCACAGGCTTCGCGCGCAACTATGCCTATAACGTCTCGCCGGTGAGTGATAGCGCTCCATTTTTCTTTTTTACGCTGAAGACACGGCATGTGATCGAAAACATTTTGGCCGGTACAGGACGCGGCATGGACTGGCGCATCAACCTCGGTGTGGTCGTGCTGGGAATGTTGCTGATCATCTCGATTCTGGCTGTGCTGGCGTTTCTGATTTTGCCCTTGGCGCTTCATCGTCATCGCCAGAACGCGCCGAAGACCGGAATCGTTGCTTTGCTTTACTTCATTGCCGTGGGTTTCGGATTTATCCTGGTTGAGATTTCTTTGATCCAGCGCTTTGTGCTTTTTCTGGGACATCCCACGTATGCTCTAACAGTGGTTGTATTCCTCCTGCTACTCTCCAGCGGAGCCGGCAGCGTAGCCGCACGGGAGAGAATCAGCAGCGGCGGCAAGATTCTTCCGCTGCTGGGAATCATTGCGGCGCTCATTGTGGTGGATGTTGCCCTGTTGCCATGGCTGCTCTCAGCCGCCATCGGGCTGCCCTTTGTGATCAAGTTGCTTCTCAGCGGAGTAGTGCTTACGCCTCTAGGATTCTTAATGGGCATGCCGTTCCCCACCGGGCTGCGTCTGGTCAAGACTGTGGAATGGGCCTGGGCACTCAACGCGGCAGCCAGCGTCCTGGGATCCGTGATGGCCATGATCATCGCGATTCACTTTGGCCTGACGGTTACTTTGCTTTGCGCCGCCGCAGCTTACCTGCTTGCAGGTCTTTGCTCACGGACTTGGAGAAGCGCCGCCATCATGCCTTAAAGGGAAGGCTGGCCGTTTGGCGAGTACTGGTAGCCGCTGAATCCCCAAACTTACTGAAAACTGTCTGCTTCTAGGGACTTACGGGAGCATCTGCTATTATTTTCGCGTAGTTACTTCACGCCATTGCCAAGTCAAAAGCAGCTCAGGTGGTCTGAACTCAAGGTCGGAATAACCGTAATTGTCGGTTCAGTGGCCTTGGCCCTGCTTGTCTTCCTGATCAGCGGGACGGGTGGCCTTTTTACCAGCAAGATCACTCTCATCACTTACTTTGATAATGCAGAGGGACTGCGCCCAGGGCAGCCGGTGGATCTACAAGGTGTGGCGATTGGCAACGTAAAAACGGTCAAGGTAGTCCCCGGACGTCCGTTGAGTCCCGTGCAGGTAATCATGCGGGTGAACAAAGATTTTCAGCAGTTCATCCATGAAGATTCAAAAGCAACCGTTGAGACTGCCGGCGTGCTTGGCGAATCATTCGTCGACATTGATAGTAAAAGTGCGACAAAGCCGATTGTGAAAGATAGCGCAGAATTACCTCCCGGCAACGCTCCCGGTATTGGGGACGTAGTCCGCACCAGCCAAACGTCGTTGCAAAACGTTGACATTCTTGTGAAACGCGCGGATTCCATCCTGGCGGAAATACAGAATGGCAATGGATCCTTGGGGAAAGTTATTTACGATCCCGCGATGGTCAACAAGATCAATGCAATCCTGAACCAGGTGCAGGCGTTGCTGAATGATGTGAACAACGGCAAAGGCACCATCGGAAAGCTCTTTTCCGATGACAGCCTGTACCGCAAAGCGGATTCGCTGGTAACCAAGGCCGATGCCCTGGTGGATGAGATCAACCAAGGCCACGGCAGCCTGGGTAAATTGGTAAAAGATGATGCTCTCTATAACAATGCCAACCAGGCGATCGCTACCGCCAACAAGCTGCTGGCTGATCTGAATGCAGGCCGTGGACCAGCCGGAAAATTACTGAAGGATGAAGAGCTCTCCAAGAAGTTGGTAAATATCATTGACAAGCTCTCCATTATCTCCGATCGGCTGGAAGCGGGCGAAGGCAGCGCAGGCAAGCTGTTTAAGGACCCGTCTCTTTACAACAACACCGATCAAATGCTGATCGAGACGCGGAATCTGGTCAAAGCAATCCGCGAAAATCCCAAGAAATACCTGACGATCCGCTTCCGCGTGTTTTAGAAAACTTGTAGTTTCGGCCTTCGCTTGACGGCCATTTTCAGGCTCATCGCTGTAAGACTTCACCCAAAAGTAGCTGTTATTGCGTAAGAAACCATTTCAGACAATACTTGCGTGTTCATTTTCGAGCAGTGTTGCGCGTTTGCGAACAGCAGCCCATGTTGCAACTTAAACCAAAGCGGTTGCTTATCATGGGCTTACAAGTGCTTTCGCTTCGGCTTGCGGAATGCACTCCTTAATCCCATGCCACGACCTTTACCTTTGCGCGACCGACGACACGCGAAGCGGCAATCCAGCGGCTTGCGCCGGTACAAGGCACATACGTTCAAGCAGTTCGCACCAGGGGATGGTAACGCTCGCAATTTGGAGAAGCAATTATGAGCACTTTTTTTCAAGACCTCCGTTATGGAATCCGTATGCTGCGCAAGAATCCAGGCTTTACGCTGGTGGCTTTGGTAGCACTGGCGCTGGGCATTGGCGCCAACACTGCGCTCTTTAGCGTGGTGTATGGCGTTTTGCTGAAGCCGCTGCCGTATGCGCAAGGTAAAGAGCTGGTCGTACTGCAGCAGGATTTTCCGAAAGCCAACGCCGCAAACGTCGGATTTTCCGTGAAGGAACTCCAGGATTATCGCGAGCAGGCGAAATCATTGGCACAGATTGAGGAGTACCACCAGATGTCGTTCATCCTGCTGGATGGGCAGGAGCCGGATGAAGTGCGTACTGGAGTGGTCTCGGCTCACTTCTTTGATCTTTTGGGCATCAAGCCTTATCTGGGCCGATTTTTTACTTCTGCCGATGATGTGCCTGGCGCAGATGCCGTGCTGGTGCTCAGCTATCCATATTGGAAAACGCGTTACGGCGGCGACCGCAGCATCATTGGACGGCATTTCCGCATGAACGACAAAGTTCATACCGTGGTGGGCGTACTGCCGCCAGTGCCACAGTATCCGCGGGAAAACGATGTTTACATGCCGACGGTCGCCTGCCCATTTCGCTCATCTGCTGGCACCATCAGCCGCCGTGATGCGCGCCTGCTGCGAGCTTTCGGGCGGCTTAAGCCGGGCGCGGATTTAACATTGGGCAATGCGGACTTGAACGTGGTTGCTTTGCGGTTACAACAGGCGAATCCGGCGGACTACCCGGCGTCTCGTGGCCTTTCAGCCGCCATGGATGGCCTGCAAAGCCAGCTCACGAAGCAAGTGCGTCCTATGCTGCTGGTATTGTTGGGGACTGCGGGGCTGGTGCTGCTGATCGCATGTGCCAATGTGGCCAATCTCGCGCTGGCGCGGATCATGCGCCGCGAACAGGAAATGGCTGTGCGTGCCGCGTTAGGAGCAAATCGCGGCCGGCTCATCCGCCAATTGCTTACTGAAAGCACATTGCTCAGCGTGGCGGGCGGATTGTTTGGACTGCTGCTGGCTTCGGGTTGTCTGGAACTGCTGGTGAGCTTTATCGGACGATTTACCACGCGTGCGGCGGAGGTTCGCATCAGCACGGAGGTGTTGCTGTTCACGCTGGGAGTCTCCATCCTGACAGGATTGATTTTTGGATCGATTCCCGCGCTTTCACAGCGGCTGAACCTTGTGACGTCACTGAAAGAAGGCAGTGCCAATGCCACAGTGAAAGCCGGCGGGTTGCGCCTGCGCAATGTACTCGTCGCGGGACAAGTGGCATTGAGCTTTGTGCTGCTGATTGCCGCAGGGCTGATGATGCGCAGCTTTGTGAAGCTGCAACAGGTCAATGCCGGTTACAACCCGGAGAACGTGCTTACGGCGAATATCCCGCTCAACTTCAGCAAGTATGACAATACCGCAACGCGCAATTTTTTTGATCGCGTCATCAACCAGTTGCAGAGCAAGCCGGGAATACTGGCTGTGGGAGTAAATAATGGGGCCCCACTCGCGCCTGGAATGCCGATGAACGTGACATTCATTATCGAAGGCCGGCCCGCGAATGAGAGCGACCCGCATCCCAGCACGGACGTAAGTTTTGTTTCGCCGGACAGCATGCAACTGCTGGGAATTCCGCTGATCAGCGGTAGATTTTTTACACCGCATGACAATGCCGATTCTCCGGAAGTCGCGATCATCAGCCGGTCACTGGCGCACCGCTATTTCCCGAATGAAGATCCCATCGGCAAACGCATCTCCGGTGACAGAGGACATACTTGGATAAAGATTGTTGGAATAGTTGGCGACGTGAAATATTACACGCTTGACCAGGAAGCGAATGACACGGTCTACGTGGCCTTTGCGCAATCACCGATGGGCGGCACGCTGCTGGTGAAGACGGCCGGCAATCCCATGAATTATGCCCAGCAAGTGCGTGATGCTGTTTATTCCGCCGATCCTGAGCAACCGGTGAACGGCATTAAGACTCTGGGTGAGTTGCGCGGTGATGCCCTGGTGCAAAGCCGTCTTACGGCGCTGCTGCTGGCGCTGTTCGCCGGTCTGGCGCTGGCCATCGCAGCCACAGGACTGAGCGGTGTGACGGCTTTGATGGTCAGCCAGCGCACTCGGGAGATAGGGATCCGCATGGCGCTGGGCGCGCAGAGTAATGAAATGCTGCGCATGGTGCTGACCCAGGGAATGAGCGTGATTGGTATTGGCCTTGCCGTTGGAATAGGCGCTGCTCTTATCTTCTCCAGGGTGTTGAAAGCCTTGCTGTTTGAAACCACCGTCAACGATCCGTTGACTTTTGTTGGCGTTGCTTTGACGTTTGTGGCCGTCGGTCTTGTAGCCAGTTATGTGCCAGCGCGTCGCGTGACGAAAGTTGATCCGCTGATTGCGCTACGGAGCGAGTGAAGCGGATTGCCAAGATTGAGAATTGAAAATCAAAACCCACTACGGAGACACAGAGGCACGGAGAAGAAGATCAAGCAATTTGAAAAGACAAGAGAAGCAAGCGATTCCTCAACGGCAGCATTCAGCCCCTGCGCCAATTCAAAAGTTGAAACAGCGCAGGGGCTGATTGTGATGTGCGAAAATTTTACTTTTGAGTTTGCTGCGCCAGCTTTACTTTCGTGCTTTCCAGCTTTTTGGTAACGCGGGCAACGTCCTGCTGATCCACGTCTCCCGGTACTGATTTATTCCACTCATCCAGCGCGCGTTCCCAGTGTACTGCCGCCAGCTTGAAGCGGTTGGTGCGAGCATAAAGTTCGCCCAGATGGTCCTGAACGGTGGGATCATTCGGGGTCTTATCGGCCGCGCGACGCAGGTTCTCTTCCGCCTGGTCATAGTTCCCAAGCCGGAAATAGGTCCAACCGAGTGAATCAAGATAGGCGCTATTCTGCGGGTCCAGATCCAAAGCTTTCTTGATCAACGTGAGCGCTTCTTCCAAATGGCTGTTGCGATCTGCCAGCATGTAGCCCAGGTAATTCAGGGCCATACTGTTGCTGGGATTCTGTTGCAGCACGTCCCGGAACGCCTGCTCCGCCTGCTCAAACTTTTTCTGCCGTTCATAGATGGAGCCTTGCAGGAACCGAATGTATTCCTTCTCTTCCGGACGCGTTGCCAGTTTCGCCGCCTGGGCAATCGCCTCTTCTGATTCTTTCCAGCGCTTCAGCCGCATGTAAATCTGCGACAGCATGATGTAGGAGTCGCGATCTTCCGGCGCGCCCTTGAGCACGGACTTGGCCAGTTGCACGCTCTCATCGCCTTTGCCGTTATCGGCCATCTGCTGTGCCAGCGTCAACTTCAGGCCTTTATCATTCGGCAGCTTTTTCACGGCTTCCTGAGCGGTCTTTGTTGCTTCACTCCACTGCTTTTGATCGCGATATGAATCGATTACGTCCTGATAGCCGCGCGCAGCTTCATCTCCGCCCAAGTCGATGATCTTGCGGAAGGTTTCCAGAGACAGCAATGGACGTCCGGCTTCGCGGTAAACATTTCCCAGTCGTTCCAGGAACAGTGCCCGATTGCTCTTGTCTCCCTCACGCGCATTTGCCGGAAGAGGATGCGCTACCAGCTTTTGCAGCACAGTGGCCGCATCTTCATACTTGCCCTGTGCTTCCAGGATCAGCGCTTCGTTGTAAGGAATTTCCAGTGAATCCTGCACCAACGCGGCAGCTTTCTTGAGATTTTCCATCGCTAAATCAAACTTGCCCTGGCGACGGTAAATCTCGGCCACACGCAATGCCGCGGTGGCATCCTGAGGATCGGCATCCTGGATGGTGCGATATTCATCCAGCGCGGCATCAATCTGGTTATCATTGGTCAGGTTCTGGGCCAGACCGCGCATTGCGTCCAGGTTTTCCTTGTCCATTGCCAGCGCTTGCCGGAAAGAAGCGATAGCATTCTTGTAATCTTTTTGCTGCTCATAGGTGGTTCCCAGAGCAGAATAAATCTTTGCCGAGCGCTGGCCTTCCGGCACGGTTTTCAATAATTCCGCAGCCTTGTTGTTTGCGCCCTCGTCGTTATAGAGATAGGCCAAGTTGGTGATGGCTTCTTCTGAATTGGGATCAAGACTGAGCGCAGACTTAAATTCACTCTCCGCTTTCACGGCATCTTTGTTCAAAAAATAAAGCCGGCCCAACAAGAGGTGATTGTCCGCATTCTTGGGCTCAATCTTGGTGATGGCTTCATATTGCTCAATGGCAAGGCTAAGCACTTCACGTGATTGTGTTCCGGGCTGCAAGTCGCCCAAGGACCGTAGATAAATTCGTCCCAGAAGTTTGTGGGCTTCCAGGTTGTTAGGATCGCGCTTAATAATGTCCTGCGCTTCCAGCACCGCATCCCGTATGCGTCCGGTCTTGGCGTACAGCTCTGCCAACGAAGCATTCAAATATTCTGAGGAAGGAGCATTCTCAATAGCCAGCCGGTATTCTTCAATGGCCTTGGTGGCGAATTCGGAACGTCCGTACATCGCCATCATTTCTTCATACATGTGCGCCAGAGAGAAATGATAGTAAGCGGCAGCCTGGTCAGGCTTCTTGTCCGCTTTGGGCTGGTCCGGTGTCTTGGACTTATCTGCCGGTGCTTGCTGCGTGGGCGCGGAGTCTTTTTTTGCTGGCGCTGATTTTGCAGGAGCCTGAGATTTTGGCGGGTTCTGCTGGGCAAAGCTGGCGGTTGTGAGCAGAAGCAGCCCGGGGAGAAAAATGCGAGTTTTTATGAAAGTCATAGAGCGAACCGAAATACCTTCTTAATTGGATGCACAGACGCCATTTTCGGTGACGACTATTCACCCTCATCTAATTCTAGACCTTAGTTCCACCCTTTCGGCAGCAGATTACAATTCTTGACTAGTGACGGAAGTGGCGGACACCTGTGAGCACCATTGCCAGCCCCAGACGATTCGCCGCATCGATTACTTCGTGGTCGCGCATGGATCCGCCCGGCTGGATAATGGCCGTAGCACCGGCCTTGGCGATCTCTTCCACGCCATCCGGAAATGGGAAAAAGGCGTCTGAAGCTGCCACCGTGCCCTGCAAAGGTAAGATCGCTTTCATAGCGCCGATCTTGCATGAATCCACCCGCGACATCTGGCCCGCCCCCACGCCCACAGTCTGACCGTCCCGGGCGTACACAATGGCATTGGACTTCACGTGTTTGCAGACTTTCCAGGCAAACAGTAGCGCTCGCATTTCCTCCGGGGTGGGCTGGCGCGTAGTCGCGACCTTGAGATCTGCCTGGGTCAAGGGACGAACGTCGGCATCCTGCACCAACATGCCGCCGGAAACCTGCTTCATGGCAAACTTTTGCGCACTTGGCTTGACCTCGACCAGACGCAGGTTCTTTTTGGCGGCAAATTTTTCTTTGGCTTCCGGTGAATAGCCCGGCGCGGCGATGGCTTCGACGAAAAGCTTGGCCATCTCTTCCGCAGCCGCGCCATCGATTACACGGTTCACGCCGATCACACCGCCGAACGCCGAGACCGGATCGGTTTCCTTGGCGCGCATATAGGCTTCTACGAGTGTCTTGCCCGTGGAGCAGCCTGAAGGATTGGTGTGCTTGATGATGGCGCATGCAGTTTCTTCGAATTCCTGCGCCAAGTCCCATGCGGCTTGCAGATCAACAATGTTGTTGAACGATAATTCTTTGCCCTGTAACTGCTTCCCGTTAGCTACGCCAGCGTCTGAGCCATCGGAATACATGGCCGCGCGCTGGTGCGGATTCTCTCCATAGCGCAGGTCCATAGCTTTGTTCAATGAAAAACGCAGAACTGAGGGGAAATCAGCCCCAACCGGTGTGCCGGTTTGTGGAAGCTGAAAGTCTTTACTATCGCCGTTAAGTGAAGTGCTGCCGAGTGTCGCTGCAATCGCGCTGTCATACGCGGCTGTGGTAGCAAAAGCTTTTTGCGCCAGACGCCAGCGCGTCGGCAGCCCGAGTTCCCCGCCGGAGCTGGACATTTCCTGCGCGATGGCCGGGTAGTCCGAGGGCGAAGTCACAATGGCCACGTCGCGAAAATTCTTTGCCGCCGACCGCACCATGGACGGCCCGCCGATATCGATGTTCTCGATTACTTCGTCAAAGCGGACCCCCGGTTTGGATGCGGTTTTCTCAAAAGCGTAGAGGTTGACCACCACCATGTCGATCGGTTGTATGCCGTGCTCTTTGGCTGCGGCAACGTGTCCGGCATTGCCGCGAATATGCAGAATTCCGCCGTGAACTTTGGGGTGAAGCGTCTTGACCCGCCCGTCCATCATCTCAGGAAAACCGGTGAGATCGGAGATGTCTTTCACGGTGATGCCGGCTTCGCGCAGCAGCTTGGCCGTGCCTCCAGTGGAGACCAGTTCCACTTTCAGGGTTGCCAATTTTTGGGCAAACTCCACCAGCCCGGTTTTGTCGGTAACGCTCAGGATTGCACGCTGAATTTTGGGCACTTTGTTCCTCAGGGAGGGATGAAGGACTAAAGAATAAGGTATCAGCGCGAAACGAGTGCGCGCAACCGGAGCCCCAACCTGAATAGCAGCGGAAAGCTTTGCCGCAAATGCCACCGCTAAAGCATCTCATTGGCTATGGAACGACAGATACAAATGCTTCACTGCCAATTATTTCTAAAAGTTTTATCCAACAAAGTCTCATCGATCCTCGCCATCGCCACCATGGTCCTTTTATCAAGCAGCTCATACGGACAATCCACCGGTGCTACCAAAGAGAATCCTCTTACAGGATCTGCCGCATTTGCCGACTGGACACACCAGAAACCCGGCACGTTCCGCAGGATTACCGAAGCCGATCTACCTGCGCCGCACGCAACCACCTCCGTCGATAACGGCCCGGACATGGTGGCGCGTCCAAGCGGAGCCAGGCCGCTGGCGCCCACCGGGTTCAAAGTAGAGCTTTATGCAGACGGCCTCGATTATCCCCGCGAAATTCGCACCGCACCAAACGGTGACATCTTTCTGGCGGAAAGTCATCAGGGTGAAATCAAAGTATTTCGCGGTATAGGCAAAGCCGGCAAGGCAGCCCAGACAGAGGTTTTTGCCAGCGGGCTGAAACAGCCCTTTGGAATCGCATTCTTTCCGCCGGGACAAAATCCGGAATGGGTGTACGTCGGCAACACAGATTCCGTCGTGCGCTTTCCCTACCATTCGGGCGACATGAAAGCCCGCGGTGCGTCACAGAAGATCGCGGACCTTTCCGGTGGAGGGCGCTTGCGTGGCGGGGGCCATTGGACGCGTGACATCGCCTTCTCAAAAGACGGTAAAAAGATGTACGTCTCCGTTGGATCGCATTCCAACAATGACGATCCTGATACGCATCCAGAAGAGAAGAACCGCGCTGACATATTGGAGTTCAATCCTGACGGCAGCGGTATGCGCGTCTATGCCTATGGTTTGCGCAACGCGGTCGGGATCGCTGTCTCACCTGAGAACGGCGAATTATGGGCATCAGTGAATGAGCGCGACGAGTTGGGCGATCTGCTCCCTCCTGACTACATTACCCACGTGCAAGACGGCGGATTTTACGGTTGGCCGTGGTATTACATTGGTCCGCACTGGGACCCCAGGCACCAGGGGAAGCATCCTGAACTGAAAAACAAGGTCATTGTCCCGGACGTGCTCGTGCAGCCGCACTTTGCCTCTCTGGAAATGACTTTTTATGAAGGCAAGCAGTTTCCTGAAGAATATCGCGGTGATGTTTTCGCTTCAGAACACGGCTCATGGAACCGCAGCCGCCTCGCGGGCTATGAAGTAATACGCGTTCCGCTAAAAAATGGCAAAGCGCTTGGCGACTACGAAGACTTTCTTACCGGCTTTGTCACAGCAGATGGCCATGTCTGGGGACGTCCTGTTGGAATCTGCGTGGGAAATGATGGATCGGTCTTTGTAAGCGATGACGGTTCCAAAATAATCTGGAGAGTGAGCTATACGGGCAAGAAATAAGCGCAGACGCGGATAAATAATTACGCCTTTGGTTTGGCCTTCAGCTTTGCCTGGCCATTCTGCAACTCGACGGTATATTCCACGGCCTTGCAGCCGTATTCTTTTTGCAGTTGGGCGGTTTTCTGTTTCACGAATTTCTTGAATGAGTCCAGGTTGGCGGCGTTTTTCTCGCCGGTCTTCTGGCGGGCTTCAGTAAGCGCCTGAAAAAGTGATTCCACGTGGGTATGGTCAGCACCATCAGAGACTGACATGCTGAATGGCCGGTCTTCCCTTGCAGAGCCATGGTGTTTCATGGCCTTTTGCGCCTCATGCTCTTCGTCTGTTCGCAGGCCCTGGATTCCCAACACTGCATCCTGTGGGCGGCGGTATCCTTCTTCCTTGATCACGAGCTTTTGCTGCCAAAGAGCGTTATAGAGGGCGTAGCGCTGCTGGATAGTGGTATAGCGGAATCGCTGAGCGTAATTCATGCGATTGCCATCAGAAAACTTCTTGAGCAGGTTCTTGACCTTCCACTCGACGTCCGCCGGCGGTTTTTTGGAGCCCCCGCCAAAGTACATGTCGTACTCAATCTTCAGCCGGCGCAGCTGATCTTCGAGCAGGTTAAGTTCTTCGTCAATCGCCAAAGTGGCCGCTCCATTTAGGGGTCGGATTCGCTCCAAGCGGAGCATTTACGCGGAATATACCATAGACCACCGGGCCGCTCCTATGTGCTCAAGGTACAGTCCGCAGACCCTCACTGGGGTACTTTGCCAACGACATGACGCCCCCGAATGAGGCTGGAATTCCGCATTGCCGATTTTCCAGCGAATTCAGCCAACCTAAGAACCGGGCATTTCATCATCCCTCTGGATTGCATCTAAGAAAGAGTCATACAAAAGGATTAATCATGCTTCCTAAGGTCGTGGCTAAAAATCGAACCCGGATCGTTATTGCAGACGACCACACCGTCTTGCGCGAATCGCTGGCCGCATTGCTCTCCACACAGCCCGATTTTGTCGTGGAAGGGCGCGCTTCCAATGGCCAGGAAGCCCTGGCGATTGTGAAAGAGCACCAGCCGGACGTGTTGCTGCTGGACCTCTTTATGCCTGAAGGCGATGGCTTTGAAGTCCTACGTACTCTGGATCGAGCAGGAAGCCGGGTGGCCGCCGTGGTGCTTACCGGCTCAGACAATGAACTTGATTACGCCCAGGTGGTAAAGCTGGGCGCGCGGGGCCTGGTGCTTAAGAGTGATGGCCCGGAAAAACTTTTTACGGCTGTCCGTACCGTGGCCAATGGCGAACTGGCATTCTCAGATGAATTGGCCCAGCAGGTCCTTACCACCATGACGGCGGAATCCAAAACTTCTGCCAATACCATGAGCCGCCTTTCCACCCGTGAGCGCCAGATCGCGTATCACGTAGCCCGCGGGATGAAGAATAAAGATATCGGCGAAGCACTCACCATCAGCGAAAACACCGTCAAGC
>DATBVH010000100.1:0-2213 GCA_036515395.1 Candidatus Angelobacter sp. | reverse complement strand
CCTGACGGCCCCTGCTGTGGACAATTACTTTAACTACTACACCGAAATTGAACAGCACTTCTGCAGAAGGCGGGGAACGCTCCTGACTGTTTCCACACTCGATTGGGCGCTGATGACCACATGGAAGGAAGCAGGGATTCCACTGGAAGCTGTCCTGCGCGGCATCGATGAGGCTTTTGAGAAATATGAGCGACGGCCATCGAAGACGCAAAAGATCAATGGTCTGGCTTGGTGCGCTCAAGCGGTGCTTACAGCAGCGGAAGAAATGAAAGAAGCGGCAGTCGGTGCGCAGCCGGAAAAAGCAAACGCAGAGCCGGGATTACAGTATGAGGAAATAGCCAGTTATTTCGCTTCCAATGCTGAAAAGCTTCGGCAGGTGAAGGCAGGAGCTCCAGTAACGTTGGTTGCGGAAGAGTGTGCTGTTACACTAACGGACTTAGCCTCAACCCTGGCTACCACAAAGATTCTACGATTGGAGGACCTGGAGAGGCGGCTCACTGTGATGGAAGAAAAACTTCTTGCCGCCCTGACCATGACCACTCCGGAAAACGAGTTGTTCGCTTTGCGTACAGAAGCTGACCGGGAGATCGCGCCATATCGCAACAAGATGCCCGGCGTACAGATTGAGCAGTTACAAAAACAATTTATTCACAAACGTCTGTTTGAAAAAGCAAAGATTCCACGGCTCAGCCTCTTTTATCTGTGAACCTGACAATTGAAAAACTCGTGTATGGCGGCGATGGCCTCTCCCGGCTTCCTGAGGGCAAGACGGTCTTTACGCCGTTTGTGCTGCCCGCGGAAGAAGTAAGCGCGACGATCGTCCAGGAAAAAAGCAGCTTTGCCCGCGCTACTGTCGATCAGATAGTCAAGCCATCGCCATATAGGATTGCGCCGCCATGCCCCTATTTCGGCACGTGTGGGGGCTGCCATTATCAGCATGCGGGCTACACGGCGCAACTGGAAAACAAGCGCGCCATCCTGAAAGAGACGCTGTTGCGCAACGGCAAGCTGGAGTGGAAAGGCGAGATCATTACCCATTCCGGTGAGCCGTGGGGCTACCGCAATCGTTCGCGATTAAAAGTGCGCACCGCTCCGGATTTTGCTATCGGCTATTACAAAATGGGCACAAATGAGCTGTTGCCGGTCAAGCAGTGCCCCATCAGCTCTGCGGCCATCAATCGCGTGTTGGCTCATGTGTGGGAGATGGGTGAAGGCGGCAAAGTTCCCGCCGGGTTGAACGAGATTGAATTTTTTGCCGACCACGCCGACGCAAAGATGGTGCTGGAAATTTACCTCGCGCCAGACGCACCTGAAATGCGTGAGTTCGCTACAGCGTTGCAGGCGAACGCGCCAGAGATTAAGGGAATCGCTTTTTTTGCGGAGAGCGCAGGCGCCGAGCCGGGAGGCCAGCTCCCCAAATACACCGTGGGTGAAACCGCGCTGCCGTATCAGGTAGGAGAAAAAGCTTTTCGTGTAAGCGCAGGATCATTCTTCCAGGTCAACCGCTATCTGGTGAAAGAGCTGGTTCAAACAGTGGTTGGCGATTTTCACGGAAGGATCGCCCTGGATCTCTTTGCTGGCGTCGGGTTGTTTGCCGGACATCTGTCAAAGCGCTTCGATCAGGTTTTTGCCGTGGAGTCGGCGTCCGCCTCCGCCGCCGATCTTCAAGCCAATGCGGTTAAGAACGTTGTCCCCGTGCTGAGCCCCGTGGAAGGCTTTTTGCCGCGCTGCCTCAACATGCAGCCTGAACTGGTAGTGGTGGATCCCCCTCGTGCAGGTCTCGGCGCAAAGACCAGCCAACTGCTGGCGGCCCTCCGTGTAAAAAGAATCGTTTATGTCTCCTGCGATCCAGCCACGCTGGCGCGCGATACGCGCTTGTTTCTGGAAACCGGCTATCATGTGGAAGAAGTTCACATGGTCGATCTCTTTCCCCAGACCTTCCACATTGAAAGCGTCATACGTCTCGCCCGCGGCTAAAATCCCCCTTCCTGCTTTTCAGAATATTTTGTTGTCATCGATCTCTGGGTTATATTCGACCGGCAAACTTTAGCGCCCTCCAATGAAAGCCCAACGTCGCGCCCCTCTTGCTCTCGCCGCCGCAGCATTCGCATGCGGAATCTGGTTATCGACGCACTGGCAACAATCTGCTGGGCTTTGGGGATGGGCATCAGCGGCCCTGGTTTTTTGCACCGTAGCTGCCGGCGCGATCAACA
>DATBVH010000099.1:0-3352 GCA_036515395.1 Candidatus Angelobacter sp. | reverse complement strand
AACTCCGGCACCGCTAGCCCCAGCGCTTCATAAACCGCAACCTGCTTCGGCGTGTTGGAAATGTGATCGTCTCCCCGGATCACGTGCGTGATCTTCATATCCGCATCGTCAATCACTACCACGTAGTTGTAAGTCGGCATGCCGCTGGAGCGGACGATAATAGGATCGCTCACTACTTCGTTTGAAAACTCCAGGTCTCCGCGGACAATGTCATGGAAGCGGATGGGATGTTCAGGAATCTGCAGCCGTATCGCCGCAGGCTCGCCCGCCGCGCGACTCCGCTCTGCCTCGGCAGGATCGATGTTCCTGCATTTGCCGGAATAGTTCGGCTGGCGCTGTTCGGCCATGGCTTGTTGCCGATCGTGCTCCAGTTCTTCCGCGGTACAAAAGCAGTAATAGGCTTTTTGCTCCTTTATGAGCCGCTCGGCATAGCTGCGATATACGTCCATCTTGTCCGACTGGCGATATGGCGGATAAGGGCCGCCCACATCCGGCCCTTCGTCCCAGTCAAGACCCAGCCACTTCAGGTCTTCTATGAGCTGAGTTTCATAACGCGCCTCACTGCGTTCCAGGTCAGTGTCTTCAATCCGCAAAATGAACACGCCGCCCTTCTGCCGGGCAAAAAGCCAGTTAAACAGCGCCGTGCGGATGTTTCCGATATGCAGCTGCCCGGTAGGCGATGGAGCAAAGCGGACGCGAACTTTATCGATCTGTGGCATGTATATCCATGGTAACAAAAGGCGATCACGGCTTTGGGTGAGCCAACGTCCCGGGCTGGAATTTCATCTGAACCAATGACAGCAGCTCGGGATTCTTAATTTATGCCTTCCAGTGCCATCGGCCCTCTCATTCTTTTTATCGCAATTTTGCTTACCAGCGCCCATCTGTTGGGATATCTGTTTGCCCGCCTGCGGCAGCCTCGGGTGATCGGGGAAATTCTGGCCGGCTGCATCCTTGGTCCATTTGTTCTTGGCCGATGGGCCGCTTACACGCACTTTCTGCAGCTTGACGTTGCCGCAACAGAGAAAAAAGCCTCGTTAGACCTGCTCTACTATCTTGGATTGTTGATGCTGATGTTTCTTTCCGGCGCAGAGACCAAGGCGCTCTTCCAAAAGCATGAACGCAAGCAGATTGGCTGGCTGGCTGCTGTGGGAACGGCCCTGCCTTTCTTCATCATGCTGGCGCTCGGATCGGTGTTGCCGCTGGGCTGGTTCATGGGCGTCAAGTCCAGCCGTGCCTCACTCCTGCTGGTGATGAGCATCGCGGTCGCGGTTACATCCATTCCGGTGATCTCGCGCATCTTTTTCGATCTTAAAATCCTGCACACGCGTTTTGCCCGGCTGGTACTGGGCGTTGCGGTGCTGGAAGACATAGTTCTATGGGCCGTGCTGGCCATCGCTACCGCAATCGCCGATTCCGCCGGTCTCCCGACGCGGAAGATTGCGCTGCACATCAGCATCACGCTGGTTTACTTCATTCTTGGTCTGGTTCTCTTTCCCCGGGCCACCAAACGCGTATCAAAATCCAGGTTCAACCTGCTGGCCATCAACTCGCCGGTAACATTCACTTTGTTGATCGCTTTCGCTTATGTCGCCGTCGCTGGCCTGCTGGACGTGAATCTTGTCTTTGCGGCATTCCTGGCTGGCTTTGCTGTCTCGCGCAAGCGCCTGGGCGATGCGCTGGCCACAATCTCCGGATTTTCTTTCGCGCTGTTCATCCCTGTTTATTTCGCGCTGGTGGGATACAGCTTGATTTTCGGGAAAGCCTTCTCTATTCCCATGTTGCTGGCATTTCTGGCGGGCGCCTGCATCTTGAAGTTGCTGGCAGTCGCGCTGGGAGCGCGGCTGGCGGGCTTCCGTGGGCTCGACATAACAAACCTCGCGGTCGCGACGAACGCCCGTGGGGGGCCTGGCATCGTGCTGGCCAGTGTGGCTTTCGAAGCAGGCATAATCAGCGCAGCGTTTTATACCACGCTGGTTCTTGTCGCTGTACTCACATCGCAAGCCGCTGGAGCATGGCTGGAGTTCGTCTTACGCAAAGGCTGGCCGCTGCTCTCGGATGACGTGCAACCGCCAAAAGCAATTCCAGCGGTGGAAAAAGAGCCGGGGCAGTTGGTGGCGTAGTTTTTTTATCCCGAAGCGTAGCGAGGGAACCCTATCACTGCCAAACGCATTCTGGCCGCGAATTATCGCGAATAAACACGAATCAGCTAAATTCACTTACCGCAATGGGACGCAAAGGAACGCTATTGAGGAAAATTCTAATTTTCTATCCTTCCCGACCTTTGCGTTCTTAGCGGTAAATTTCTCTTTGGCTGAGTGCTGAAGGCTGGCTGCTGAGTGCTGCTCTTACATGCGTCCGGCTAATCCGGTCATGCCAGCCCACTCGATCCTCATCCACCAGCGCCCACGCGTAGCCAAGTCCCATGGAAAAGCCTGACAGTGCGCTGGCAGCGGCGCGGCATTGGCGCTCAAACGTGGTGGTGGCTTTGCCTTCAAAAGTACAAAGCTCAAGCCCGGCGAAATTCATCCCAGGAGTGGCACGTCGGTAAACAAGAAAGACATATTGAAAAAGCAGCCAGAAAATCCCACCGGCAGCCAGCATGCAGACCATCGCCATGTTTGAATGCGGGATTCCCTCCGCAGCTTCCATAAACGTGAGAGCGAACGCCCCGGTGGCCAGAAGAACTATTGCTGCATCCACCACTCCTGCGACCAGGCGCTGCTGCATCGGCGCAGGCCGCGGAATCGTTTCAAAGTCTTTATCGATGCGCGCTTCTTCGGGCTCAAGGTGAATATCGTCAAAGCTGGGCAGCAAATCCATCTGCTGGCCCCGCAAAGATGGTCTTGCCACTGGCTCAAACTCAGGCAGCTCGACTTCTTGCTGCCGCAGATCGATCGGCTCGGCATCATAGGCCTCCATGATGATTCTGGGCGACTCAGGCGCAGGCGCGGCCTGCTCTAGCTCATTGAGCATGACTTCTTCAACTGTTGGAACGTAAGCAGGCTGTGTGCGCGGAAAGCGGATGACCTTGGGCGGCTCCGGTCTGCCCATCACCGGCTTGACCATGTTCTGCGGGATTACGATTTCGTGGAAGCGTTCCGGCGGAGGCGACAGGCGGTCTTCGTCGATGTCAGTTCCAAAGAAGTGCGGGCCTTCAGCAGGAAAATCCAGTTCCATGGCATTAGGATCAACTGGACGGCGCCGGCGCGCGCGATGCTGCTGCACCCGCGAGACGATCTCTCTTCTCCAAGCAGGATCGGCTGCTGGCCGTGTCTCGCCTGCAACAGCACGAATCGCGGGCGCGGGCGGAGCTAGGGGCTGGTCATCGCCGGCAAAATCGGCTGCAAAG
>DATBVH010000098.1:0-3179 GCA_036515395.1 Candidatus Angelobacter sp. | reverse complement strand
CGCAAACCACATCTTCTATTGCTGGACCAAAGACCCAGCCTTCAGTTTCATTCTTTGAGCGGCTCGATGTCGTTATCGATACTTACATGCAGGGAAAAAAACCTGTCGCGCAAGCAAAAGCCAAAGCCGCCAAAGCAGGATATTAATGTGAGGTCGCCAGCCTGTGATCCAGGTTGGCGATTCGCCATCCCGTTTCAAATACCAACCGTGCGACTTTTGTCATCTTGGTGAAATCAATTTTATCAATCGTGTCGGTCGGGCGATGGTAATCCACTGACGTGCCGTCAAAATAGAAAATGATGGGAATGCCGTGCTTGGCGTAGTTCCAGTGATCTGACCGAAAATAAATCCGCTCCGGATTATTAGGATCGTTGTAGTAATAATCCAGCTTCATCTTCTGGAACTGCGCATTGGTCTCTTCGCTGAGTTGATGCAGCTCCTGGCTGATGCGGTTAGAGCCTACGAGATACACCGTATTCCCATCCGTAAGATGCTCGTCTTCCGAGGCATTGTCTCCGGCCTGCTTGGAACGTCCAATCATATCGATATTCAGGTCAGCCACCATTTGCTTCAGCGGCACCACCGGAGCGTAGTCTGTGTTGTACTCTGATCCCAGCAATCCCAACTCTTCACCCGCATGGAACATGATCAGCACGGAGCGTTTTGGCCGCTCCAGTGACATGGCATGCGCAATCGTCAGCACAGAAGTAGTTCCCGATCCATCATCGTCAGCGCCGGGATAAATCTCGCCGCCCGGGCCTGTCTTCAGGTGATCGTAATGCGCGCTGAACACCACATATTCGCGCTTGAGCACTGGATCTGAGCCTTCCAGAATCCCGGCGACATTTTGCGTAGTAGCACGGGTAAGCTGCTGCGCGACCGTCATCTTCGCGCTGATGTCCAGCTTCTTGGCGTGCATGTTTTGTTTAGTGTCGTACACGCTCTTCAGGTCCATCCCGCACGCCGACAGCAGCTCTTCCGCCAGAGCGGGGCCAAGCGTCACTACGGGCAAACTATTTTCCGATCCCCGGGCCAGCCGGACAGCCTCACGCGAAGCCGCACGCTCCTGAAAACCTTTGTTCTTCATGAACTCCAGGAAACGTTGCGGCGGCAACTGCAGGACGCCAACAGCTCCATGAGCGCGCGCAGCTTCCTGGCCATGTTCATTCTCATCGAGTTTCGAGATATCGATGCCAGGCGACCCGCCAGCCACAAGGAAGACAATCTTTCCCTTTACATCCAAGCCGGCGTAATCGTCATGGTGTTGCGAAGGCGAAGAGATTCCTGCTCCTACAAAGACGATTTGCCCCTCAGCACTTCCAATACCGCCTTCCGTTAGAATGTAAAAGTCCCCGAAGCGGTAGGACTTCGCCTTGCCCCCAAAAGTCAGTTCCAGTGCACTCTGAGCAGTATCCGGCTTTGCTGATACAACTTGAAACGTCTGCAAAAAACTGCCATGCTCGCCGGCACCCTTGTAGCCATAGGCCTCAAGATGTGCCGCCAGATAGCGCGCCGCAATAGCAAAGCTTGGCGAAAGCGTATACCGTCCACCTAATTCCTGTGAAGCAAGAAACTCCAAGTGCATTCGCAATTCACCTGGAGTAATGGAATCAACCGTGGATGGCACCGGCGGCAGCACAACAGCAGCCGGCGATGTTGCATACATGACGCCTGAGGCCACCAGGGCCACGGCAAGGGCTATTTTTGCGGTAAAACTATTAAGACGATTCACAGTTTGATGGTAGCAGCCCTCATTGCCGCATACAAATGGCGGGGCTTTTGGCTGGCCTGCGGCTGTTGCGGTTAAAATCGTTATGCGAATACCCTGATTCATTGAAATAAAACCCATTGAAACAAAACATCCTTGTTCTCGAAGACGATTCGGACATTGGCAATCTGATCAGCCACCACCTGCAGATGGCCGGGTTCAATGTGCGTCTATGTGTTTCTGGCGACGAAGTGTTGCCCCAGGCGCGCAAGCATCCACCTATTCTCTTTTTGCTGGACATCATGGTTCCCGGTCACAGCGGCTTTGAAGTTTGCCGGCAAATTCGCGGAAGCCGCGATCTTGCCCGCGTTCCCATTATTTTTCTTACTGCACGTGCAGGCGAGGAAGACCGCGTGCGCGGCCTTGACCTTGGGGCCGACGATTACATCACCAAACCTTTTGGAATTCGCGAACTTACAGCGCGGGTCCGGGCGGTCCTGCGCCGATTTGAGCAGCCTTTGACCACCAGCATTACCGCTCCGGATTTTGAACTGCATAGTGACTCCATGACGCTCACGGTGCGCGGCAAGCTTACTGACGTAACCGCCACGGAATTCCGCTTGCTGCATTTTCTAGCCTCGCATCCGGGCCGAGTCTATTCCCGCGATCAGGTGCTTGACGCCGTTTGGCGCGATCTGTCCTTTGTAACGCCGCGTTCGGTTGACGTATACATCCGCCGATTGCGTGAAAAAATTGAGCAGGACCCAGAAGATCCCAGATATTTAAAGACGGTGCGTGGCGCAGGATACAAGTATGAGGCGGCCAAATGAGAAACCGCATCTTCCTGAAAGCCATGGGGGCGTTTGTTGCGGTGATTGCCGCGGCCACGCTCACGCTGGATATCAGCATCCGGCACACATGGGAAAATGCGGTCCGCAATGACATTGAAAAGCTTCTTGTCCAGAATGCCCAGGGTTTTGCGCTTCGCGTTGAGAATGACCACCAGCATTCGCTGCAGCAGATGGCCGATGAAGAAGCGCGCATCACGCAAACCCGCGTCACCATCATTGCTCGCAATGGCGTAGTATTCGCCGACTCTGAAGCCGATCCCAAGACCATGGAAAACCATGCCGGCCGACCTGAGGTCGTGGCCGCGCTGACAGGAAAAACCGGCAGTTCGTCTCGCGTGAGCCATACTGTTGGCATTGAGTTCCTTTATCTGGCCGTTCCCAGCGGTGACAAAATAGTTCGCCTGGCTTATCCGCTTTCCAGCATGCAGCAGCAGATTGCTTCCATCCGCTCCAACCTGCTGCGCGCCACCGTGCTGGCATTGCTTCTTGCGCTGGTGCTTGCGGCCTTGGTTGCAGAAATTATTTCTCGCCGCCTGCGCCGTATTGTGCGTTTTGCTGAGCAAGTGGCTGCTGGAGATCTTTCCGCGCGCATTGCCGTTACCAGCGGTGACGAGATTGCC
>DATBVH010000097.1:0-7981 GCA_036515395.1 Candidatus Angelobacter sp. | reverse complement strand
GGAAAGACTCCTTGTCTATCAGGTGAACCGGTTGCGCGCAGCGAGCAAGCTGGCGCCGCACGATGCCAGCGGCGGATCGGGGAACTTCATCCTGGAAATCAAGATCCTCAATGCCGCAGACGGCACAGAAATCAAGTCTCTGCAACTTCCCACCAATGCGGAATCCTCCAAGGTGCTTGCTACGCATGATGGCAAATTTATCGTCCGCAGTGGCGATATCCTCTATCTCTATTCGGCTGACTTCACGAGGCTCGCTTCGCATGCGCTGCCTCTGAAGCGTCAGGCCGAGGAAGAGGGCTGGGAGATTGGCGTATCACCCTCGGGTGACGAAGTCCAACTGGTGCATGAGAAGATAATGAAGCGTAGTGCCATTTCTCCCACGTCAAAAGTTGAGAAAGCCCAGGCAGATGTTGAAATCCTGAGCGCGGACAATCTTGAGACCATCAAGAGCTTCAGCTTGCCGTGGTTTCTGGCCTCCTGGTCAGCGGGTGATCACGCCTTGCTCAGCTCCAGTCCCACAAGCTGGGCCCCTGCGGCCAACTTCGGATTGCTGACTTTTGATGGTCAATGGACTCCGCTGATGCCGGACTGGACTTCCCCCGAGCATCCATGCCTTTATCAGGCTGTCGCGCTCGAACACCAACTGTTTGCTGCCTTTGGATGCTGGAATCTTTCCGTGTTTCCTCAGACAGGTGAAAAGCTGTTTTCCCTGAAGACCGGAACAAAGGAGTTTGTGAATTCTGTGCGAGGTGGGGGTGATTATCTGGCAATCCAGTGGGAACGCCACATTGTCCGGCATGACACCGCTGCAAATATTCCCATCGCCATGGCCCACCCCCTGCGTCTTGATCTTTACGTATTAAGAAGTAGCCAACCGTTGCTGTCCGTTGCTCTCCATCACAACAACATTTATTACGCTGTCTCTCAGAACGGCGCGCTGGCAGTGATAGATGGCACATCGCTCAATTTGTATTCTCCAACCCGCTAGCCCATGCGCGCCATCATTCTCATCGGCATCAACTTCGTTCGCACTCAATGGATCGCGCTGGCCGTGATGTGCGCTTACGTGCTGGGGATCGGCGGCATCTATCGCGTGCACACACAGCGCGACGAGATACTTTTCTTCCTGCGCTGGCACGCCGGCTACGCTATTTTTTTTGCCACAATGATTGCCATTCCTGCCCTGCAGACGGAGCGTAAAACGCGCCGCATTCTCGCTGTGCTCTCCAAGGGCATTCATCGCTGGCAATATCTGGGCGGGCTACTTTGCGGCTGCACCATGATTTCTGCTTTGTTCTGTTTGCTGATCGGCGCAACCGCAGCATGGCTGGGCCAGCAGGGCCGAATTCCCGTGGATGGATTGGCCGCGATTATGACGCTGCTTTTCTGTTGCTGCGTCCTTGCGATTTCCCTCGGGCTATTTTTTGCGACGTTCTTTCATCCGCTGCTGGCCACCGCAGCCACGTCAGCCGTCCTGGCATTACCCTTGATCCTGCTTGAATTCGGATTACCCGTGGCCTGGGCATTCTTTCCCGTCGGCGCGCTGTTTCGCACGCTATGGACGAGCTTCCAGTTCCATTCTTTGGGAAATTCGCTGAATACGCTTATCGTGAGTGCAATCTTTCAGGCGGTGCTCTTCTGGATTGCCGCCGCGCTCGTCTTTTCCCGACGCGATGTAACTATTTCGCCGGAGTAGTCTCCACAGTTCCGGGGAAAGTAGAACTTCCTGATGTCGAGCTGCCGGCAGCGGTTGCCGTTGGGACCAGGTCGCGTGCCCCGGCTTCAGAATAAGTAAGAACGCGTCCCGGCATCACACCCAGATAAATAGTGGCGATCGCCGCCAGCACCAATGCAAGGCGCATCGCCCCGGAAGCAGGCGCGGGAGCTTCCGCAATCACAGGCTCACGCATATACATCACCACAATCAGCCGCAGGTAATAGTAGGAAGCAACCGCGCTATTCACCAGGCCGATGATCGTGAGCCATACCAGCGCAGTCGGGTGCGCATTGGCTGAAAGCGCCGCGTTGAACACGTAATACTTGGCCAGAAAGCCAGCCGTGGCGGGTATGCCAATCAGCGACAGCATGAAGATCGTCAAGGTAAACGCGAGCAGAGGCGACCGTCGGCCAAGTCCTGAGTAGTCATCGACTGAGACGTAGCGCTCGCCTCCCGCGCCAAAGTGGCTGACCACAGCAAACGCGCCGACGTTCATTGCGGCGTAAGACGCGGTATAAAAGATAGCGGCGGACCTTCCAATTTCATTGCTGGCCGCAAAAGCCACCAGCAGGTACCCGGCATGCGCAATGGACGAATAGGCCAGCATGCGCTTCACATTGTTCTGCATCAGCGCGCCAAAGTTGCCCAGCGTCATGGAAAGCGCGGCGCAAATCCAAATCAACGGCAACCAGTCTGACGACGTGGTGGCAAACAGCACCCGCAGCAACACCGCAAAGGCGGCGGCCTTGGGGCCAGTGGACATCAACGCGACAATGGGAGCGGGCGCGCCTTCATACACGTCGGGCGTCCAGATATGAAAGGGAGCGGCGGCAACTTTAAAGCCCAGTCCCACGATCATCAGAGCTGTGGCCGCAATGGCCAGCAATCCAGGATTGCTGCCGAGTGCCGGGCCGATCTTTAAGATGCTGGTGGAACCTGTCGCGCCAAACATCAACGCCACGCCATAGAGGAAAAACGCGGTGGCAAATGATCCCAGCAGAAAATACTTGATGGCCGATTCAGCGCTGCCCGCGTTGCGGCGGCGGTATCCGGCAAGAATGTAGGTAGAGATCGACGAAATTTCCAGCGCGATAAAGATCAGCACCAGCTCAACCGCGGATGACATCAAGACCATGCCCACGGTACCGAACAGGATCAGGGCATAGTATTCGCCGCTGCGGATGTTTTGCGCGTCAAGGTATTCAAGCGAGGCCAGAATGCAAACCCCTGATATCGCGGGAATAAGCATGTGAAAGAAGATGGCAAAGCTATCCACGCGCACCATGCCGAACCATCCGGGCGAGGCGAAACTGGCATCGCGGGCGCTCCATGCAATCTGGCAGAAAGTAGCGGCAATGGCAGCGATAGTGCCGCCGAGAGCGATCAGGCCGAGTCCCTTGCGGCTGGCGCCGGGTTTGAGCAGCGGATCAGCCATCATGACGATGATGCCAAACACGGTGAGCACCAGCTCAGGCAGGATGCGAATGTAGTCGATTGTCTGGATCGGGTTCATTTATTTCTGCCCACCCGTGGCGGTAGCGTTTTGGACCACGACAGCGGCTGGTAAAGCTGGAGCCACTGTCTTTTGGTTTAGTTTGTCTTGATTGTGATCTTTTTGCGACTGGGCTTTTATCCCGGCAGCCTGCGGCATTGTGCTGACAACGGCAGGCTCAATCGACTTCATCCAGTAAGGCGACGCCACGCCCATAATCACGGCCATCACTACCAACGGGACTAGTGAGATGCGTTCGCGGCCGTCGATATCAGCCAGGGTCTTGTTTTCGGAATGATGTATCTGGCCATAGAAAACTTTCTGATACATCCAGAGCAGATAACATGCGCCCCAGATCACGCCGCTGGAGCCGAGTATCGCAAACAGCATGCCATGCGGGACCGTGCTCTGGAATGTGCCGCTCAATACAAGGAACTCGCCGACGAAACCGTTCAGCAACGGCAGTCCAACCGAAGACAGCACTGCCAGCAGGAAGAACGTTGCATAAACCGGCATCGGAGTGGCCAGCCCGCCGAACTCTTTGAACTCGTATGTGTGTTTTCGTTCATAGAGCATTCCGGCCAGCATGAACAGCGCGCCGGTGGAGATGCCGTGGTTCAGCATCTGGTAAACCGCACCGTCGGTGCCTATCGTGGTGAGGCTGAAAATGCCCAGCACGACAAAGCCGAGATGGCTTACAGAAGAGTAGGCAATCAGCTTTTTCAAATTCGGCTGTACCAACGCAACCAGCGCGCCATAGATGATTCCAATCACTGCCAGCGTATTGATCCAGCTTGAGTTGTAAGCAGCTTGGTCAGGGAACATGCCAACGTTGAATCGCAGCAAGCCGTAGGTTCCCATCTTGAGCAGCACTCCAGCCAGCAGGACTGAGCCGGCAGTCGGTGCTTCCACGTGCGCATCAGGCAGCCACGTGTGCAGCGGGAACAGAGGCACCTTAACGGCAAAAGCGATAAAGAATCCGAGGAAGAGCCATTGCAATGCAGTCGAAGAAAAGCCGCCGTGCGCGATCACGTCGCGGAACGCAGCATACTCAAAATTGTGCTGCGGATTGTGGACGTACAGCCAGATGATCGCTGCCAGCATGAAGACCGAAGCCACCATCGTATACAGGAAGAACTTCACCGCAGCGTAAATCCGCCGTTCGTGCCCGTACATTCCGATTAGTAGGGCCATGGGAATCAGCGTGGCTTCCCAGAAAACGTAAAACAGGAACATGTCCAGCGCGAGGAAGACACCGAGCATCGCCATTTCCAGCAGCAGGAGCAGGACAAAGAATTCCTTTACACGGTCATGAATCGACTTCCACGAGACGAGCACGCTAACTGGGACGAGTAATGTTGTGAGCAGCACCAGCCACATGGAGATGCCGTCGGCGCCCATGTGGTAATGAATCGTCTGGCCAATCCAGTTGCGGTTTGCCTCAAACTGGAATCCTGAAGCGCCGTAGTCGTAATACATCGGCAGAAAAAGAGACAGGCCGAATGTGGCAATGGAGATGATGAGCGCGGCCCAGCGCAAAGCACGATCATTGCGCGGCATCAGCATTAGTGCCAGCGCGCCAACAGCGGGTAGGAACGTGACCAGCATGAGAATCGAGCCGTTCATCGTGTCACCCCCAGCCAGATCATGTAAGCCACTATGGCAGCTCCGCCAACGGCGACCCACGCGGCATAAGATCGTATGTTGCCGGACTGCATCTGCCGCAGCTCATTGCCAACGCCCTGCGATGCTGTGCCTGCGCCGTTCACCAAGCCGTCAATTACGCCCTGATCAACGCCGCGCCACAGAACGACGGTGGAGAGCGCCAGCAGCGGCTTGACGAAGATCGCGCCATAGCCTTCGTCAACGTAGTACTTGTGCAGCACCATCATGTAAATGCCGTGCATCTTTGTGGTGATTCGCTCTGGCAGCCCGGGATTCTTGTAATAAAAGAGATACGCGAAGAAGAGTCCAATCAAGGCAGCGGCAACCGAGGTGCCGGCTAGCAGCCATTCTTCGCCAATGTTTTCCGGCGTCGTTTCACCCGCATGTGAGGTAGTGGCATCTTTATCAGAGACCGCTTCACCTGCTACGGCCGGTCCCGATTGCATCACCGGCGCCAGGAACTGCTCAATCTCATTGTGCCCCCGCATAAACTGCGGTACGCCAACCCAACCGCCGACGAATGACAGCACGGCAAGAATCACCAGGGGAGCCAGCATGACCCAGGGCGATTCATGCACGCCGCCGTGGCCGTGGGATTGGTCGTCAGCATGGCCGTGCGAATGCGAAGCCATGCCGTGTGCTGCCTGTGCAGGCGCGTGCGCGGCATGTGGTTCTTCGCCGATATCGACTGAGCCCAGCTTGAGCTCGCCGAAGAAGGTCATAAACCACAGGCGGAACATATAGAAGGAAGTAAGTCCCGCTGTCAGTACGCCTATTCCCCAGATAACCGGGCCGCCGTATGGACTGTGAAACACCGCTCCCAGAATTTCATCTTTGCTGAAGAAACCGGCGAACGGCGGGATTCCAGCAATGGCGATGGTCGCGATGGTAACCACCCAGAACGTCACTGGAATCAGCTTGCGCAGGCCGCCCATGCGGCGCATGTCCTGCTCGCCGCCAACGGCATGAATCACCGAACCCGCGCCCAGGAACAGGAGCGCCTTGAAGAACGCGTGCGTCATCAGATGGAAGATTCCGGCGGAGTACGCCGCAACGCCGCAGGCCAGGAACATGTAGCCCAATTGCGAGACCGTAGAGTAAGCCAGTACGCGCTTGATATCGGTCTGGGCCATGCCCATGGTAGCGGCAAAGATCGCCGTAATGCAGCCGATGATGGCGACGATCTCCAGCGCATGCGGCGCCAAATTAAAGATGGCATGCGAGCGGGCGATCATGTAAATGCCCGCGGTAACCATGGTGGCGGCGTGAATCAGCGCGGAGACCGGCGTGGGGCCTTCCATGGCGTCCGGAAGCCAGACATACAGCGGGACTTGCGCTGACTTGCCCGTGGCGCCAAACATCAGGCAGAGTGCGATGGCGGTGAAAAGCCCCCAGCCGGCTTCAGGAGTGAAGTGCCCTGCGGCAATCTTGCCGAACACCGCGTCATAGTTCAGCGAGCCAAAATGCTGAATGATCAGGAACATCCCGATCAGGAAAGCGAAGTCGCCGATTCGGTTGACGATGAACGCTTTCTTGCCCGCGTTGGCCGCCGAGTCCTTGAGAAAGAAAAAACCAATCAAGAGGTATGACGCGAGTCCCACGCCTTCCCAGCCCACGAACATCAGCAGATAGTTGTTCGCCAGCACCAGCGTGAGCATGAAGAACATGAAGAGGTTCAGGTAGGCAAAAAAGCGGTAGTATCCGCCTTCATGCGCCATGTACCCGACTGAATAGATGTGAATCAGAAACCCAACGCCGGTGACGATCAAGACCATGATCATCGAGAGCTGGTCGAGATAAAAACCAAACGGCGCGGAGAAAGTTCCGGCGGTAATCCATGTAGCCAGCGTCTCAATGTGGGGCAGGGCAATGCCGCTGCCCGGCCACGCACTCCAGACCGCCCACGCCGCCCAGGCGAAAGATGCTGCGGTAAAGAGCAGGGCAACGGCGCTCACCATCGCGTTCTTGAATCGGCGACCGAGCAGCCCGTTAATGGCCGCGCCGATTAGCGGAAGCACCGGAATCACCCAGAGATGTAGGTTCTTGGTCATAATTTCAGCAGGTTCACGCGATCGACGTTCAGGGTCTCACGGGTACGGAAAACAGAAATGATAATTGCCAGCCCGACTGCGGCTTCGGCCGCGGCCACAACCATCACAAAAAATACAAATACCTGACCGCTCAACGGCACGATGGATTTATCCGCCACAGGATGGGTGTTCCAGTAATTGGCAAAAGCCACAAAGCTCAGGTTCACGGCGTTGAGCATCAGCTCAATCGACATAAAAATGGTGATGATATTGCGCTTGAGCAGAAAACCCAGCACACCCAGCGAAAACAGGATGCCACTCAGAATCAGATACCAGGAAAGTGGGACCATTAGTTCTCCCTCTTTCCCAGCACCACCGCACCCATAATGGCGATGAGGATCAGCACTGAGGTGATTTCAAAAGGTAATAAAAAGTCGCGAAACAGCAGATGGGCAATATTGTGCGTCTCGCCAAAATTGCTGGAACTGATGCTGACGGTGCCCAGCCGTCCGCTTCCGCTCACCAGCATCCAGCCAACGGTCCCTGCCAACACCACAACTCCGGGCACGCCTACAAAAAGCGCAATCCTGCTGCCGCGCGTTCGTTCCTCTGCTCCGGCGTTCAATAACATGATGACAAAGACAAACAACACCATGATGGCGCCAGCGTAAACGATTACCTGAATGGCCGCGACAAATTCCGCGCCGAGCAGCAGATAAATCAGAGCCAGCGAGGCCATAACGACCACGAGCGAAAGAGCGCTGCTGATGGGATGGCGCTGCACTAACAGATTAATGGCGCCCGCCACACAGATCAGACCAAAGACGATAAAGAGGACTTGATGGACCATCGGTTATGCCCCCCACGCCACGATCAGGCTGGTGACAATGATGTTGGCGATGGCCAGCGGCAGAAGAAACTTCCAGCCAAAGGTCATGACCTGGTCATAGCGGAAACGCGGCAGCGTGCCGCGAATCCATATATACAGAAAGATAAAAAAGAAAACCTTGAGCGCAAAGTAAACCACCGGCAGCAGAGACTGGGCCAGCGGCGGCAGGAATCCAAGCTGCGGGCCGT
>DATBVH010000096.1:0-3772 GCA_036515395.1 Candidatus Angelobacter sp. | reverse complement strand
CACTACTGTGGGGGGAGTTCTGGTTTCGGACGCCTATCTTTATGAAATAAAGTAATCCTTCATGGCTTCTTTCTTAAAGCCACCCGGCGCGCAATGCGTCGGCTTTTGTTTTTAACCTGTTTCGAATGGCCTCTCATCGCCCGGAAGGGCGTGTTCTTCGCTGTCGTATTTTTTTTCCTCGTAATATTTCATGATGTCTTTCACTGCCGTCTCAAGGATGAGAGGCACGTCCCATCGGGGAACAATAATCGCGTGTCCTTCCAGATAAAGGGCTGGCAGGTGTTCATCATCCATGGCTTTTTGCAGGCCGGCCGGCGTTGCGACGAAATATTTATAGAGCACTGTGTGATTGTTTTCGATGTCACGCGCCTCAAAATAAAACTCATCATAGAATGACGACGGATTCTCAGGCCCGCGCAGCAGGTCCGTTTCTTCAAAATAATAGTTCAGGAACTCCGGACGGTTGTATCTGCCATCAACATCGCGCTTGATTTCAGGTACGTGGATGGGGAACGGCAGTTCAGCCCCGATGACTGCCGGTTCTTTTCTCGTCGAACGCGGCGCCGCGATAACTACCGGTGCATCGACGATCGGCTCTGGAAAGGGCGCAACTGGCGTAATTGACGATTCACCGAAAGATGAAAGCTTCCGTCCCAGCAGGAGCAGCGCAAGAAAAGCCGCGACAAAGATGACAATCTTGACTGGATCCATGCTGGGCCGTTGCTAAGTGCGCTCAATTGTGATCGAGTTGATCACCACCGGCGTCACGGGCTTGTCCTGCGCGCCTTTTTTCACCTTGGAAATCTTGTCTGCCACATCCTGGCCTTCCACTACTTCACCGAAAATTGTGTGATTGCCCGTAAGCCACGGTGTGGCGGCGACAGTGATAAAAAACTGGCTGCCATTTGTTCCCGGACCGGCGTTCGCCATGGCCAGCTTGCCTGCTTTATCGAATTTATGCGGAGAGCCTTTGGTTTCATCGCCGAATTTATAGCCCGGACCCCCCATGCCGGTGCCGCTGGGATCGCCGCCCTGGATCATAAAGTCTGGAATCACGCGGTGAAAAATTGTGCCGCTGTAGAGCGGGCCATCACCGCCTTTGCCGCTCACGCTATCTTTCCAGCTTCGCTTACCTTCAGCGAGATCGGTAAAGTTTTTGGTGGTGATAGGCGCTTCTTTCTCAAATAGGCGGCAAACAATTTTGCCTTCAGTGGTATCAAAAATCGCGTATGTGCCTGGCTGGCGTGCCATAGATTATTCCTTTCAAGAATCTTTATGAGTAGCAGTTTAAATTCTTTTACTTCTTGGGCGCTGCAGATGCTTTTGTGCCGGTTGATTTCTTTGCTGCCGGCTTTCCTCCTGCGCCCACAATCTCAGTGTGCGTGATCTTCACCGGGTTCGCCGGACGGCTGTTGTTACCGTTACATGTCATGCCACCGCCGCAGGGCATGCGGGCGATTTTCTTCACCAACTCCACACTGGCATCATCGCACTGGCCAAAGATGGTATAGCCGCTGTTGGGTGCGCGGCGGCCACCCATGCATCCATTGGGATCCAGGCAGGGATTGAGGAAGGGAACGTCCTTCTCAGTAATAAAGAACTGCGAACTGTTGGTATTAGGGCCACGGTTTGCCATAGCAAGCCGTCCTGGCTGGTCAAAAAGCAGGTCGGGATGCAACTCGTCTTCAAACTCAAAGCCCACATCGCCGCTGCCGGTGCCGGAGGGATCCCCCCCTTGAATCATAAATTCAGGGATGGTGCGGTGAAAGATTGTGCCGTCATACAAGGGCTTGCCATGCACTGTTTTGCCGGTGGCCGGGTCTTTCCACGGCTTGGTTCCTTTGGCCAGTCCCACAAAATTAGCCACGGCTTTGGGTGCCTGAGTCGGGAAAAGCGTGCACTTCAGATCTCCTGCGGAAGTATGGATGACGGCCGTTAGGGACGCTTTGGCCGGCGCGGCTTTGCTGGTGGTCTTGGGGGCTGCTCCTGTAGTCGGGGATTTAGGCTTGCTTTGCGCCCCGGCGGCAAGGCCCAAACACAGTAGAATCAACGCTGCACGAGTCACCATTCGTCTCTCCTTGTAAGGACGTAACCGGATATTAGAAATGGAGAGCAGTTAGAAGTAAAGTCTTCAGGTTTGGCCGCTTCTTCCGCGGGAACCTTTTCTGCTTTCCCCGGTAATCATCCTTGAAAGGACAAATAACCGCCTGCCGCCACCGATGGCCAATTCGATGTCCGACGAAGAACTGATGGCGCAGGTACGCAGTGGCGTGGGTGAGATGCTGGGCTTGTTATTTGAGCGCTATCACGTGCCTTTATTCAATTTTTACTTGAAGCTGACCGGAGACCGCACAGCCAGTGAAGACCTGGTGCAGGAAGTCTTCTTCAGGATACTCAAGTATCGCCACAGCTACAGGCCGGAAACGGCATTCCGTGCGTGGATGTATCAGATCGCCCGGAATGCGCGGGTTGATCTTCTGCGCAAGCGTCGGCCAGAGACGAGCTTGGAACCGGAGATGTCGCCTGCCGTAGCGCCGGTGGATACGGCCCAGCAAAGCCAGGAAGCACGGCTTCTGCACAGCGCGCTGATGCAGATATCGGAAGACAAGCGCGAAGTTCTGGTCCTGAGCCGCTTTCAGGACCTCAAGTATGAAGAGATTGCTCAGCTGCTGGGTTGCGAGGTAGCGACGGTGAAAACCAGGGTGCATCGCGCGCTGCAGGACCTGAGACAAATATTCCAACAGCTTGAAAGTGGAAAAGCTTTACGTGGCAAGGGACCGCAGGGAAGATGGCCTGCGCCCGGGAGTGTGCAATGAACTGCGAAGAAATTGGCGAACTGTTACCGGACTATCTGCAAGGCAGGCTTAGCGCTGACCATGCAAGAGTAGTGGAGAAGCATTTGGCGGAATGTGCCACGTGTGGCGAAGAAGCTGCTTTGTGGAAGAAGCTGGCGTTGTTGCCGGAAGAGCAGCCGAGTCCTGCGATGGAATCGCGCTTTAAAGCAATGCTTGAGAGTTATCAGGAGGGCCGATGGGAGAAAAGCAGTCTGGCGGCGGAAAAGACCAAGACTCCTGTCCCAATGTTGTGGGGGTTGGGCAATTGGAGACAACTGCCTGCCGCCGGGATTGTGTGGGCGTGTCTGTTCCTGGCCTGCGGATATTTCATCGGCAATCATGCTGACCGCGGCACTGACGCAGCGGCGCAATTGCAGATCAATGAGATGCGGCAGGAACTTGCTGCTACTCGGCAAACGGTTGCGCTCTCGATGTTGCAGCAACAATCCGCTAGTCAGCGATTGGAGGGTGTGAGCTGGACCACCCGCCTGCCGGAGCCAGACCCAAAAGTGATGAGCGCGTTGATGCACACCGTACGCTTTGACAATAACGTGGACGTTCGCCTAGCCGCCCTGGATGCACTGAGCCGCTATGCCGACCGGCCTGAAGTTCGCCGCGAGCTGGTGGATGTGCTGCAAACCACGCAGTCACCCATGGTGCAGGTGGCATTGATTGACCTGCTGGTGGACTTGCATGACAAGAGCGCAATGCCGCAACTCAGAAGGGTCCAGCAGGACCCGAACGTAAATCCCACGGTAAAGAAGCGCGTGGATTGGGGAATCCAGCAGTTGAACTAGTTTTTTATCCCGAGCGAAGCGAGGGATCGCTATCGCTGAAGAGAATTGGAGGAGATCGTGACCAAACAAAAGTTTCTTGCATTCATTCTGATGTATTCCGTTGGTTTGCTGTTTTTGCCTGCGTTTGCCGGCGCGCTACAT
>DATBVH010000095.1:0-4365 GCA_036515395.1 Candidatus Angelobacter sp. | reverse complement strand
CAACGATCGTGTCATACGTCACCACGTTCTGGACCACCGTCGAGTTCATTCTTACCTGAGAAACGGTACCGGTGAACGTCTCGCGTGGATAAGCATCCACCTTGAACGTGACTTTCTGCCCGGAGCGGATCTGGCCAACATCGGATTCGTCTGTCTTGGCATAGACCTGCATCTTGGTGAGGTCCTGGGCGATGGTGAACAACGTGGGCGCTTGTAAGGACGCCGCTACGGTCTGGCCTACATCAACGTTGCGCGCCACAACGGTGCCATCAATCGGGGCGTGGATGGTGGTGTAATCCAGGTTCGTCTGCGCCACTTCAACCGCCGCTTGTTTTTGCTGGACCTGCGCTCGCGCCTGGCTCTCCTGGGCAAGCGCCGCTGAAACCTGGGCTGCAGCGCTGTCGGCGTTCGCTTTGGCAACATCCAACGATTGCTGGCTGATGACGCCTTGCTTGCTCAGACCAAGGTTGCGTTCATAATCCGCTTTGGTCTGGGCCTCTGCGGCCCTGCCTTTTGCCGTGTTGGCAACTGCTACCGCCAGATTGGCTTTGGCATTTTCCAGGTCCGCTTTGGCCTGTGAGAGTGCGCCCTGGAATAATGGAGGATCAATCTGCGCAATCAACTGGCCCTTCTTCACATGCGAGTTGAAATCCACATACAGGTGGGAGATGGTACCGGAAACTTGCGAGCCGACCTGCACGGTAATGACCGCATTGATTGTGCCCGTGGCTTCCACGACCTGCTTTATATCGCCAGTTTCCACCTTGGCCACGTAGTACTCCACTGGGCCTTTACCCTTCAGTTTGAAGGCGGCAAAGGTCCCTGCCGCGATGACGAGCAGCAGGCTGATCAGTACATTTTTCTTTGTTAGCTTCACTTTGGTTTTGTGGGAGATTGCTTCTTAATCATATCAATCCTGCGCGGCGTGCAGGCACTCAAGCAAGAAGAACAAGGACTTAGCGTGCTTTTTGCTGCAAAAGCAGCACGAAAGTATCATCACGTCCGTGAGCAACTCTGCTCCTTAACCAGGGTTAAGATACGCATGACGCCGCCTGAGAATTCCCCTTGAGGCGCCGCCAAGGTGTGCTTTTGAGTATCTGTGCTTTTGAGTATCCGTGCTTTGAGCAGGAGATCGTGTTGCGCACTCAATGAGAGAGCGTAACAAACACAACCAAGGAGAGTAGTGATGTCAGCAAGAGAGAATTGCAATCGTGAGCAAGGGGCAACCGGAAAACTTTTAGCCATGGCGCTGGCCGTATTCGTGATGTGCTGTGCGTTGGCTACGCAGGCAAGCGCGCAGGCAGCGCCGTATTTCGCGCCTCCGCAGCTTGACCGTATGGTATCGCGCATTGCGTTGTATCCCGATCCTTTGCTGGCGCAAACGCTGGCTGCCGCAACTTTTCCTGACCAGATTCAGGATGCATCCTACTGGGCAGACGATCACCGCAACGTGAACGGCAACGAATTGGCAGCGTCGATTCAGGACGATCAGCTGCCCTGGGACCCTTCCGTGCAGGCGCTGCTTCCCTTTCCCGCCGTCTTGCACATGATGGCCTCTGACATGAACTGGACCACCGACTTAGGCAACGCATTTCTGGGCCAGCAGCAGGAAGTGATGTATGCGGTGCAGAGAATGCGCCAGCGCGCGCGTGATTATGGATATTTACGCACGGGCCCGGAGATCATTGTTGGCGGTGGACCATATATTACGATTCTGCCGGCGCGTGTGGACTATGTTGTGGTTCCCTACTACGATCCGATCGTCGTGTATGAGCGGCCGCGTCCTGGATTCTTTATCGGCGGCGCGATTGGCTTCCGTTTCGGCGTAGTGCTGGGAGCTTCCTATCGGCCATGGGGATGGGGTTACAACCGCATTGCGTGGGACCGTCGCGTGGTATTTATCAATAACGCGCCGTGGCAGCGCACGTGGGTGAACCGCCACGAATATCACCATCCTTATACCGTCCGCTACTATCCCGAGCATCATTATGACCGCGGACATGAAAACCATGGACACGAAGTGGCGTATCGCGCGCACGAGCGGAATGAGGAACGCCGCGAAGAGCGCCATGAGAACCACGTTCGCGAGGAACGCCGTGAAGATCGCCATGAGGACCATGCACGCGAAGAACGGCACGAGGACCATGCGCGCCATGAATATCAACGCCATGAAGACCATGGCCATGACGTAGCCCATGAAAACCATGGCCGCGAAGACCACAGCCATGACGTCGCACAAAACCGTGGCCACCAGGACCACACGAACGAAGTGGCGCAGAACCGTGGTCACGAAAATCATGGAAACGACAATCGCGGAAACCAGGGACATGACAACGGAAACCATGGCAAAGACAACAAAGGACATGACGGCCATGACGATAAAGGCGAGAAGGGCAATCACAATCGCTAAGGCTTGAAAAGACAGCATGGCGCGGTTCAATGGCCGCGCCATTTTTTTTTTGCGTCGAAGAAAAATCAAGTCTGTGCTAATTGCGCGCTCTGCCTGCGCAATGCAAAGCAGCTTTCGATTAACGCAGTCCACCGCTAGCAAGAAGCTGTTCGCCGGTGAGCCACGCTGAATCATCCGATGCCAGGAACGATGCGATGGAAGCGATGTCGCCAACCTGGCCGGTGCGACCGAGCGGCACCTGAGCGGTAATCTGCTTCTCAAAATCAGAGCCGATGATGCCGGCAGATTGCGTGCCCTCCGTCTCAACCACGCCGGGATTGATGGTGTTCACGCGGATCTTTCGTGGGCCAAGCTCGCGGGCAAGCACGCCGGTAATGGCGTCAACCGCGCCCTTGGTGCCGGTATAAACCGCAGTGTTCGCGGGCGTAATGCGGCTGACGCCGGAGCCAATGTTGATGATGCTGGCGCCCTCTTTCAGGTATTTCACCGCTGCCTGGGTGGTGAGCAGAAGGCCGAGCACGTTGACATTGAACAGCTTGTGGAATGAATCTTCGGTAACGCTTTCAATCGGCGCAAACTCATAGACGCCGGAGTTGTTGACGAGGATATCGATGCGTCCATAATTCTTGATGGCGGCGTCAATAATCCCTTTGGCATCCGCGGCCTTGGATACGTCGCCACCCACGGCAACGGCTTTGCCTCCGGCTGCAGTAATGGCGGCTACGACTTTCTCCGCGCCGGCTTTGCTGGAAGCGTAATTCACCACGACTGAAGCGCCGTCCGCGGCGAGTGACTTGGCTATGGCCGCGCCAATTCCCTTGGACGCGCCCGTAACGATTGCGACCTTACCTGTAAGCTTGCTCATAATGTTTCCTCTCAAAAAGAATTTTTTGCCGGAGTGCATCCGATCGTCACTCCCAAACCAAAGCTCCCAAACCAACTGCCGCTTTCATGAGATGTACAGGGCGGCACAAGGATTCATTAGTTCTGTTTTTATGAACTATTAAACTAATCCAACGCAACAGGTTAAGATAAAGCTTAGAAATGAAGCCACTTTTTCATCCTTCGATAGAAGACGTTACGGTAGAGGCGATCATGCACGCGCTCTCTGACCCGGTGCGTGTGGCCATTTTTGCCGAGATTGCCGGAGCGTCATGTCCGCAGACCTGCTCTAATTTTGTGAATATCGCCGAGAAATCTATTCCTAAGTCGACGCTTTCGCAGCACTTCAAGGCTCTGCGCGAAGCCGGCCTGATTCGCGGCGAACGCCATGGCGTGGAGATGCGTAATGTTTCGCGCTGCCCAGAAATCGACAAACGATTTCCCGGACTGATCGCCGCTATCGTGAAGGCGCACAAGATCCAGCAGGCAGAAGAAGGACGTGCGAGCAATCGACGGAAGCGGGAGGCGGGCGGGCGGAAATCCCGACGGAAGTAAGGAGCTTTTCACCACGGTGCCCGCAGAAGACCAGCTTCAATCCAGCAGGCTAAAGCGGTTCAGAGATGGCCTACGTTGACGGGTTCACCTCAGTGGCTGAAGCCGATTTCTTTAGCAGCAATACCGCAGGCATAAATGCCTGCTCCACCCACCCGCGGGACACAGCAGTCTGGAACGGCTTTAGCGGTCACCCAGATACGCGCCGGTTACATATCCCAAAGTTCCGCCCATAAGAATGTCCGACGGAAAATGCTTCTTCGCTGGATAGCGCGAGAGACTTACACCCGTGGCAAGCGCGTAAGCGCCCCATTTAAGCCATCGTTTATGCGGATAACGGTGCGCGACAACCGCCGCGAAGGCAAAACTCGTCGCAGCGTGCCCGGAGGGGAACGACCTTCCACCGGCCCAGAATTTTCCGGCGCCATTCCCGGTGGTGGGAAACTGGCGATCAAACGCCAGTTTCAGTCCCAGGTCCACAGTGCCCGCAGCGCCCATGGCAGCCAGCGCCTTAAAGCCTG
>DATBVH010000094.1:0-4846 GCA_036515395.1 Candidatus Angelobacter sp. | reverse complement strand
CCCTTCTTCCAGATGTAGAAGAAGCCGACCAGCACGATGCCGATGTATACCAGCATCTCCCACAGTCCGAACATCTTCAGTTCGCGCAAGAGAATCGCCCAGGGATAGAGGAAGACGGCTTCCACGTCAAACAGGATGAAGAGCATGCCGACCAGGTAGAACTTAACGCTGAAGCGCTGCTGCGCGTCGCCCGTGGGCTCAATACCGCATTCATAAGCGGTGTTCTTGGCGCGCGACCATTTGTGCTTGCCCAGCAGGTGAGAAAGAGTGACCATCACCGTGGCCAGGGCAATGGCAACGATTACCTGAAACAGCAACGGAATATAATGAGCAAAGTAGCTATTTTCCGGCATGAAGGGCCTGTACAAGAAAGAGCAAACGCAACTGCCAAACATTCGAATGTAATTTCCATTCGCAACAGTGTCAAGGCCTTGACTTTGAATGGAGTTAGTGATTTTTAAATGGTGGCTGGCGGGCGGTGGAAATTGCCTGCGTTGTGGCGAAATTCTGGGCGGCTTTCTTCGACTTCTTATGACGATTTTCGGGTTCAACACTGACGTAAAGCTGGCCGACGTGGTCTATCACGTCCAAAGCGAAGCTCGACAAAACGACCTTCTGTTGCAGACGCTGGTATTTGTGAAAGGGCAATGCGTGGGCAAGCAGGCCTTTTCTTACGCTCACGAGATATCGCATCCGGGTTTCTCCACGGAAGCGATGCATGAATTGCTGAAGACACAGCATAAGACGGTGATCGATGCCATCCAGCAAGGGCAGATGAGTTCCGTGCTTGGCAGCGGCTCCGATGTTCAGGACGTGGGCGGCTCAGGGCTTTCTTTACAGTGGAAGACTCCGGCAGCGGCCGCTAACACTTCTGATCTTCGGATAACTTTCCAGGTGCTCGAATCCGGCAAGCCTGCCAACGGAGCGCAAATCGTGGTACGCGGTGTGATTGCGTCCGATGGCGCGGAGTTGGCGCGGGGCATAGCTGATGCTTCCGGCACGGCAGCGCTGTCGATCGCTCTCACCGAAGACGTATTGAATCGCGGTGCAGTCATGGTCCAAGCCACGCTCAATGGGAAATCCGTGACGCGAAAATTACGAGTCAAGCGGTAGGCGAACGCACTGCATTATCCTTTTCTTGTTGGCATCATAAGCCTGATCACGCTCGAATCAGAATGCGCTAAATGCGCCAATGATTTATCCTTACCGTCGTGCCAGATAACTTTGCCAAGCTGGAAATACCGGATTGCGATGCCATCGTTGTCGGCTCAGGCCCTAACGGGCTTGCGGCAGCGATTCGTCTAACGCAGGCAGGTAAACGAGTAGTGGTGCTGGAAGGGGCCGCTACTCCCGGCGGAGGCGTGCGCTCCGCGGAACTAACGCTGCCCGGCTTTGTCCACGATATTTGTTCCACTATCTACGCGATGGTCGCGTGCTCGCCTTTTTTGCGCGAGCTGCCGCTCGATAAGCACGGACTGGATTGGGCGTTTCCGTCCGCGCCGCTGGCCCATCCACTGGATGACGGCTCGGCCGTGATGATGCACCATTCGCTGGATGAAACGGTGCGGTCTCTGGGTGCGGATGGCGATGGATACCGGCGGCTAATGGGTGATCTGGTGGCGCGCTGGCAGGATCTCCTGCATGATGTATTTGCGCCACCAGGAATTCCGAAGCATCCAGTTTTCTTTGCGCAATTTGGTTTGCGGGCGATCCGTCCGGCAACTTCATTGGCGCATGCTTATTTCAAGACGGAGCGCGGACGCGCGCTATTTGCCGGAGTGGCGGCGCATTCCATCCTGCCGCTGGAAAAAATTACTACTTCGGCGGTGGCGCTGATATTGGCCGTTGCGGGCCATGCCAGAGGATGGCCATTTGCGCGCGGAGGTTCGCAACGGCTGACAGCTGCGCTGGTTAAATATCTGGAATCGCTGGGCGGCAAAGTGATGACCAACTGCTACGTGGAATCTCTGGAGCAATTGCCGCCAGCGCGAGCGATCCTGCTGGACGTGACGCCACGCCAGCTCATCCGCATGGCAGGAGCCAAGCTTCCCGGCTCCTATCGTCGAAATCTTGAGCACTTCAAGTACGGTCCGGGTGTTTACAAATTGGACTGGGCTTTGCACCAGCCTGTCCCATGGCGCGCTGCTGAGTGCGCGCAGGCAGGCACCCTGCATCTGGGCGGAACGCTGGATGAGATTTGCGAGTCTGAACGGCAGCCATGGCAGGGAAAAGTTTCTGACCGTCCTTATGTCTTGTTTACGCAAGCCAGTTTGTTTGATCCATCGCGCGCTCCAGCAGGGAAGCACACCGCATGGGGCTATTGTCATGTCCCAAATGGATTCAGCGGCAACGTAACCGAGACAATTGAAAAGCAGGTAGAACGATTTGCGCCCGGCTTCAGGGACTGCGTTGCTGCGCGTTCGGTCATGGGTCCGGCGGAGATGGAGCGGCACAATCCAAACCTGATCGGAGGAGATATCGGCGGTGGCGCTGCGTATCTAAGCCAGATGTTCCTGCGCCCCACGGCCAGCCTCTATCGCACAGGCCTGGAAGGCGTCTTCCTCTGCTCTTCATCCACACCTCCCGCAGCCGGTGTGCATGGCATGTGCGGATACTTTGCCGCTGAAGCAGCGCTCAAACGCTTTGCATAAAGCTCGCTAATAGCGGGCTTTCGCATTACGAAAGTGGTTCCTCGAATCGCTAAATGATTGCCTTTTCAATTTGAATGAAGTACTTTTCCGACTGCGGACCCCAAAATCAATCAACTACGGGCGGGAAGCCGAGTGAGGTGTGAATGTTTTGCTTCAAGTGTGGGGCTTCCATGCCCGAAGACGCCACGGTTTGTCCGCAATGCGCAGCGCCGGTACAGGCAATGCCCACGCCGCCACCACCGCCCCAACAGCCCAGCACGCCGAATCCGGCATCAACATCCGCCTGGCTGAACGTGCCTCCCGCTTCCTCGCAACAAGCCCAGCAGTATCCTGCTCAGGCCCAACCCTATCGGCCGTATCAGCCGCCCAAGACGGACGGCGGCGCAATCGCCAGCATGGTCCTGGGAATCGCATCCATTGCCCTTTGCCTCACTTTCTTAGCAGGAATTCCGGCCATAATTGTGGGACACATCTCCCTCTCGAGAATTAAGAAAAGCATGGGACGACTGAAAGGCGAGGGAATGGCCCTGACAGGACTGATTCTGGGTTATATCAGTCTTCCTTTTATTCTGATCATTGCAGCCATTGCCATTCCTAATCTGCTGCGCGCCAGAATTTCAGCCAATGAGGCTGCGGCGGCAAGCACCATGCGCGTGCTCACTACCTCGCAGATCACCTATTCAACAACGTATCCGGAACAGGGATACGCCCGGGATATGGCTACGCTGGGAGGCAATTGCGCCAGCGGCAGCGGAGGCACTGCTGAACACGCATGTCTGCTGGATAGCCGGCTGGCCCAGCCCAACTGCACCTCTGGTGTCTGGTGCCAGAAGGGCCAGTACCAATTCACCATCAGCTCCAATTGTGCCCCAGCCCATTTTGGGGAACAGCAACAGGGTACTGAAAATGCTTGTACCGAGTATGTAATTGCCGCTACGCCGGTCAACTCCAATACCGGACGGCGCAACTACTGTTCCGTATCTGATGCACTCGTTCGGTCACGGTCGGGCGGCCCACTAAGCACACCACCCACAGCCGAAGAATGCCAGACGTGGGAACCGCTCTGATTTGTTGCCGAAATACAGCGGCAGCAGTTCGGCGAGGTGGCTATCAGAAAGTTCCATTTTGGGAAAAATCGTCCCGGGCAGGGGTGAATTTCCCCCTAATCTTCATTTACTAAGGCTTCCAACTAGCAGAGTTGCATCTGCTTCTAAGTGAATGGATCTAAAATGGAAGCCCTTCATCTGGCGCAGAAGACTGCTCCCGAAAATCCGAAACCTACGCTCTTTCACAAGGCCGCGCGTACCATGCCGGGTATCATCGCCGGGGCTGCGGACCTTGATCCCGCAGCGGTCCTGACGGCCACTGTGGCAGGCGCCAGTTTCGGAGTGTCACTGGGCTGGGTGGTCGTCCTGTGTGTTCCCGTTCTGTTCAGTGTGTTCGCTGTCTCCTCGCGCATTGGCCAGGAAACCAAGAAGGGCCTGGTTGAGTTGATCCGGGAGCAATACGGACGCAAATGGTCCCTGCTGATCGCTCTGCTGATCGTAGCAGTGAACCTGGCCATGATCGTGGGAGACATCGTGGCCGTGAGCGATAGCTGCTCTCTTCTAACCATGTCTCCGCGGCTGTTTTTCCTTGCCATTGTGGGATTTACCGTCTGGTACGTGTTGATCATTGGCGATTACCAGAAGACCACCAAAGTGCTGGGCGGACTTACGCTGATTCTTGTCTCTTACGTGCTGGCGGCTTATCGCGTTTCTGATTCCTTTACCGTGCTGGCAAGAGACGTCCTGCTGCCGCGTATGCAGGTGAATTCGGGATATATGATGGGCGTGGTGGCGGTTTTTGGCTCACTGCTTACACCGGATGTGATCGTATGGCAGACCAGCTCAAAGCGCGGATTGCCTGAAGGATTGGCTAAGGCGCATGTAACGGAATCCCACGCCGGCACGTTTGTTGCTTGCCTGATTTCACTTTCCGCCATGGTGGCGGCATCACACATGCATGTGGCCGATCCCTCAAACATGACCACGCGCGTGGCCTCAGAAGCGCTTGGGTCATTTGGATTTCTAGGGACAGTGCTGTTTGCGCTAGGAATCATCGCTTCAGGCATGATCGCATTGCCGATCCTGGTGGCGTCACTGTGCTTCAGCGTTGCGGAAGCCGCGGGCTGGCGTTCCGGCCTCTCCATGGAA
>DATBVH010000093.1:0-6857 GCA_036515395.1 Candidatus Angelobacter sp. | reverse complement strand
CGGGGCTGAATGCTGAATGCTGACTGCTGACTGCTGTTTGCTTCCTGCCTAATTCCCCTTGTACGCAGTCCCAATCTTCACATTCTTGAATCTTGCCGGCGACGCACCGTGCCCCGTTCCCATAGTCTGCATGGGCTGGCCCTTGCCGCAATTCGGAGTGCCCCACAGAGTCCACTGGTCGCGCGAGCAGATAGCGTCCATTGAGTTCCAGAACTCCGTGGTGATCCCTGAATACGAAGGGTTCTTGAACATACGTCCCAGCTTGCCGCCTTTGATCTCCCAGCCAATCTCGCAGCCAAACTGGAAGTTATAGCGCTTGTCGTCAATTGACCATGAGCGATTCGTCTGCATAAAGATGCCGTCGTCGGTCCCGGCGATAAGTTGATCAAACGTCAGCGACTTTTCTCCGGGCAAAATGCTGATGTTGGTCATGCGGACAAGTGGAATACGGTTCCAGCCTTCAGCGCGCATGGTGCCGTTGGACCGCGTCTCGCCAATGGTGTGCGCCGTCTCGCGCGACGAAATATATCCGGTGAAGAGGCCCTTGGTGATGATGGGTGTACATTGCGCCAGGACGCCCTCGTCGTCATAGGCAAATGTGCCCAGTCCGGGACCGTGTTGTTCTGTTGCGTCGGCAACCACGTTTACCAGATCGCTGCCGTAACGCAGCGTCCGCAGCTTTTCCAGCGTTAGGAATGACGTTCCTGCAAAATTCGCTTCGTACCCAAGCACACGGTCTAATTCAATCGGGTGCCCGATTGACTCGTGAATCTGCAAGCCCAGCTGTGAAGAATCCAGCACCAGATTCATACGCCCTTCCGGACAGCGCTCGGCCTTGTGCAGCGCTACGGCCTCTTCGCCAATCCGGCGTGCATTTTCCAGCAGCTTCAATTCGTCAATCAGCTCATATCCTCTGTTCTGGTGTTGGCCGCCAAAAGAGTTGGGATAAGACCGCTTCATGATCTCAGTGCCTTGAAACGCGAGCGCAGAAAAACCAGCGCCGGTAATCACGCGCGTCTGGTGGATGTCCGATCCATCGGTGTTGTAGAACCACTGCTCATAGCGGCCAAGCTGCATACCGCTCTCAGCCAGCGTTACGCCTTTCACTGCGAGCAACTCGGCATCAATCCGCGTGAGCAGATCAAAGTTCTGCTCAATCGAGGTCGTAAACGGATCAATCTTGTACGGGCTCCGCCATTCGATCTTCACCGCGGGCTCCGGCGCCAGTCGCACCGGCTCTTCTTTTACCCGGCTTGAAGCCTTGGCAATCTCCACGGCTTGCGCTGCCGCTTTATCCACGGATTCCCGGCTGAGGTCGTCCGTGGAGGCAAATCCCCATGCGTCATTCACCAGCACGCGAATGCCGATACCCAACGTTTCCGCGCTTGCGGCATGGCCGACTTTGCCATTCTTGGTGGCCAGCGAACGCTGGCGGTGATCGACAATGCGCACGTCGGCGTAACCCGCGCCGCGTTGCGTTACGGTATTCAATGCCCAATCGGCAATCTGCTTCATGCTCATAACAATCTTCGATCATAAATGATTTCAGCAGCCCAGGTTTGGCCTACACTAGCTCACATGTCGCGAAAGGCTGCGCCCATCAAGATCGTTAATCTGGAAGACGGCCTTCCCAAAGTGGAAGAAGCGCGCTTGCGCATGCAGCACGAGCTTAAAATCGCGCGGCAGCAAGGATATGCAGCGGTGAAGCTGATTCACGGCTACGGATCAAGCGGCGTTGGCGGCGCATTGCGGATCGAATTGCAGAAAGAGCTTCAGCGGCTGGCCGGCGCGGGCGCTCTGCGGTCATTCGTCATCGGAGAAGACTGGCGCATTTCCAATGAGAATACGTGGGAGCTTCTTAAACGCTATCCGGAATGGAAGAAGGATTCAGACCTGGGCAAGGCAAACAAGGGGATCAGTATCGTGCTGCTCTAAAAACATGTTCCGGCTTTGTCGTCCGCGTGTCTTATCCCATAGAGCCCGATCTCCATCGGGCCCGATATCAGCAAACGGTTCATCCTAGGGGAATGCGGTAACCGCCGGCTCCCCGCTCCTTTGTTGCTGCTATGGCTCCTCCACGGCGACTCTCTCAGAAGGCAATGTCTGGGGGAAGCTATTGCGGACCGCTGTCTGCGCTGTGGGACGGTAAATGCATGCCGGGTCTTCAGTAAACATGTCTCCATGCATGGTGTAAGCGCGTGCGCGCGATCCTCCGCAAACGCCCTTGAAAGAGCACTCTCCGCATTTGCCCGTGAGGTTGACCTGGTCGCGAAGTAAAGCGAAGACCTGTGAGCTGCGATAGATCTCGGTCAGATTTACCACCCGGACGTTTCCTGCTGTCATATGGATTCCAGTGCAGGGATAAACTTCTCCAGTGTGCGAGACAAAAAGCATTCCACGATCTTCATTCACGGGCATGATTCCGGGAATTCCTTCCTGGATCGGACTGCCATTCTCTTGCCGCTCGGCCCTTTCCCTGGCCTGCTGCTGCAAAACATATCTGCGATAGTGCGGCGCCTCGGATGTCTTGATTTTGAATGGGACTTTTTTGGCCAGCGTGTAGAGCCGCGCAAAGGCGCCTTCAAATTGCCCGGCGGAAGGCGTCTCTTCCAGTTCTGCCGCCGTCGATGGCACGGGAAAGGCCACGCTCCATTGTTTGATCCTTAGGGTCTTCAACAGTGCTGCCAGGTTCTCCAGGTCGTGCAGGTTGCGCTCGCAGAAATGCGTGGTGATCTGGTACGGAAGTTTCCAGTGGTCCGCCCACTGTATGGCGTCGATGGTCCGGGCAAAGGAACCGTAAACGCCGCATACCAAATCGTGCAGCTCAGGGGTCGCCGCGTCCAGATTCAGGATCAGCCGTGAGAGTCCGGCATGCTTCAGCTCGGCAATGGCGTCAGGAGTTAACAGTGGAGTTGCAGAAAGCGCCAGAAAAGGATGCAAGCCCAGCGCCGCCGCATGGCGCACCAGTTCATAGATATCTTGGCGCTTCAGGGGATCTGCGCCCGAGAGAATGAAAATCGGCGGGCATAGTTCGGCCACATCATCGATCAGATGCCGCGCTTCCACCGTGCTTAGTTCCAGGGGATCTGCTTCAGGCTGAACCGAGTCGCCATAATCCAGGCACGGTACGTCGCAAGCCTGTGTGGTTTCCCAGATCGCGGCGAAGGGAGTTTTGTTTACGTCAAAATTGTTTTTCATGATTACGCCTTTAAGCCTTTTGCGTTCTCTTTGGCCATACTAGGTGTGCACGGGATTCATGGAATGTGACGGCCATCACATTCGCCAGTGGCGGCCATGTCGGCTACCCCCTAAACGCCTGTAGCTCAAATGGTTGCGCGGACGAGCTCTTTATGAGGTAAAAGCAGTGAACTCTACAAAATCCTTAAATCAGATTAGGGAAGCTAATAATCCCTGCTCGATCAATAGCACAAAATAGCTCTTTAGAATTAAGGTCCAAACAACCTCTAAAGCTGTATTTGGATCAGAAACATAAGGCAGGTTCTCTCCGACGAGAAGGACCGTGCCGAATCTGAAGCCCATGGCCAAAGACCTAACGGTCTCTCAGGGCCACATAACCGCAAACTGAGCTGCAGGTCTTGAGACTACCCGTTCAGGAGGAGTGTTTGTGTTCTGGACAGTTTTCACGCTAGCCATTCTGTTGTGGATGATCGGACTGGCCGTAAGCTTTGGACCCGGCGTGATGCCTCTGCTGCTGATATTGGGCACAATTTTGATCGCCATGAACTTTGCCTTCCGACGCACATCGTCGAATTGATGATCGAATCAGATTGGACCTGACACCAGCAACGATCATTGCAAAATCCGGAGAGGCGGGGATCAACTGCGTTCATCCATGACAGTTTTGTATTTCTAAGCAAGAAAGACCAAGGAGGTCTATGAAGAAGTTTGTAGCGTTTTTATCTGTGGTGAGCCTGGCGACATTTAGCTGGGCCGGGACCGCAAAAGAAGATTCAGCCGATCGTCTACAGAAGTCGTCTGAAGTTTTGACCCAGATTGCCAATGCCCCAGACAAGGGAATTCCAGAAGAGGTCCTGGGCAAGGCCAAATGCATTGCCATTGTGCCTCATCTGGTAAAGGGTGGATTTGTTTTCGGCGGGAAGCATGGCCGTGGCGTTGCGACGTGCCGCACAGCCGACGGCTGGAGCGCGCCGGCATTTATCTCAGTAGGCGGCGGAAGCTGGGGACTGCAAATCGGAGTTGAAGGCGTTGACCTCATCATGCTCATCATGAATGACAAGGGAATGCAGCAACTTCTTTCCAGCAAATTCCAGGTAAGCGGTGAAGGATCGGCCGCTGCCGGCCCCGTGGGACGCCATGCGTCCGCGGGAACGGACTGGAAGCTTGATACGCAGATGCTTACTTATTCGCGGTCCAAAGGCGCATTTGCCGGCCTGACGCTGGAAGGCGCCGTCATCCAGCAGGACGCAGATTCCACCACCGCCGTTTACGGCAAGGATGTGGCCTTTAAAAATGTGCTTTTGGGCAAGGTGCCCACTCCGGCGATGGCAAAGCCTTTTGTGGCATCCGTAGCAAAAGCAACAAATGTAGCCGCCGCAAAGGAAACCTCGGACAACGAAAAGAAATAGCTCTTTTACACTTGATCGCACCCCGGGAGCACGCAACTATTGAACTCAATAGCTGCGTGCCTTTTTTTGCAAGGTTATCGCTGTAGCTTTTTTGCACAAAGTCTTTCGTCCCAGTGGAGCAGTTCTGGATTTGGAAAGCGGCATCTAAATTACGTGGGCCAGTTCTTTATCTTAATGTCCGCCAAAAAGAAGGATCCATGCGAAATCCAATACGAGCAATGCTGGCAGCATTGCTGGTTGTGTTCGGCTTCTCACAGGTCTGTAACGGATATTCCATTCTCACGCATGAAGAGATAGTCGACCTGCTGTGGGCAGACCAGATCAAGCCGCTGCTGATGCAGAAGTATCCCAATGCAACGGAAGACGAGCTCCGCAAGGCACACGCCTTTGCCTATGGCGGCTGCCTGATTCAGGATATGGGCTATTACCCTTTCGGCAATACGCTTTTTAGCGATATGGTCCATTACGTCCGCAGCGGAGACTTTGTGGACGCATTGCTTACCGAATCCACAGATCTCAACGAATACGCATTTTCGCTTGGGGCATTAGCGCATTACGTGGCGGATATTGTTGGTCATCCCGTGGTGAATAAAGCTGTAGCGCGTGAATTCCCAAAACTCGGCGCCAAATATGGCCCTGTAGTGACCTATGACCAGGACCACAAGGCGCATATCCGCACTGAATTTGGTTTTGACGTGGTGCAGGTAGCCAAGCAGCGCTACACCTCTGACGCTTATCATGACTTCATCGGCTTTGAAGTCGCCAAACCCGTGCTGGAACGCGCGTTCCTAAAAACCTACGGCATCTCGCTAAGCGATGTTTTTGGAAATCTTGATCTCTCGATCGGCTCATTTCGCTGGTCGGTAAGCCGCGCTATTCCGGAGATGACGCGCGTGGCGCTTTTGACCAAGAAGGACGAGCTGGTGAAAGAGAATCCGAGTTTCGCCAAAAAGAAATTCCTCTACAACTTGAAGCGCTCAGAGTATGAAAAAGAATTTGGTAAACAATATCAAAAGCCCGGGCTGGGCGCCCGTATTATGGCGGTGATTTTCAAGATCATTCCAAAAGTTGGGCCGTTTAAGGCAATTGCGTTCAAGATGCCGAACCCGGATACTGAGACCCTTTACCTTAAAAGCGTGAATGATACGGTGGACCAGTACCGCGCTGAACTGGGAGATCTTAAGGCAGGCAAGCTGCAATTGGCCAACATGGATTTTGATACTGGAAAGCCCACTAGTCCCGGAGAGTACCGGCTTACGGATGAAACCTACGCGAAGCTGCTGGACAAGTTAGCGAAGGAAAAATTTGCGGGGATGATGTCCGATCTGCGTCAGAACCTTCTGGCTTTTTACCAGGATACTTCTGCCCCGAACTTTACTAAGAAGAAGCGGGACAAGTGGAAAAAGGTAGAGCAGCAGTTGAGTGAACTGAAAGCCACTCCGGCATCGCAAGCGGGTGCAGAGTAAAAATCACATCGGGTGTCGCGCTTGGCCTACTGAGGAATGACCGGTGTAACCACCCCGGTGCTCGTATCGCCCAGCATGCCCAGCACCTGGACGGCCGGGCCGGACGTAACAGTGATCCTGACTTTCGTGGCGCCTGCGGGCGGAGAAGGAAACAAATCCGCTATCACGTCACGCGTGATCTTTTTGCCTGCCGTACCGCTGAGCCCTGGCAGGATGAAAGAAGTATTCGCGAGAGAAGCATTGCCTGCATCCAGCAGGTCAATTTTGATGCCTGCATCCTGGCTGTTGGTATTTTGCAGTGAAAGCCCGGTAAATTGTGTCCCGCTATTCACAAGTGGGATAGTGGCGGAAAGATATGTCACGCGAGAAAACATGGGATGCACCAGGTTCACCAGCGCATTTGCGCTGCTGCCGGCAACATCATCGGCCCGCATATACGTGTAATAGTCCAGAACAAAATTGGTGCCGGTATCCTTCACACGGACGCGCTCGCCATCAAGTTGTAGGGTGCCGCCATTATTAGGGCAAACCGTAGCCGCGTCAGCAACTGTACCGTTGCAGATCTTCACATCGATCTCGCCGGAGTTCACTAGAGTCTGGTCCACCGGCACGATTGTGGTGCCTTCAATGGCAACTTTTGTATTGGCATTGAACCCAGCGCCGAAAATCTTGATCAAGGTGCGGTCGGGCAGCAAGCCGCCCGCAGGCACGACGTCGCTAACGTAAGGACTGCCAGCCGGGGCAATCGTCAATGTTCCGGGAGCAAATTCCAAAGTGGTGTATG
>DATBVH010000092.1:0-6116 GCA_036515395.1 Candidatus Angelobacter sp. | reverse complement strand
TTCAATGCTTTTGCTGATCGCCCCTGGAGTCATCTGGTGCAGGTTATAACGCGCTTTCAGGTAAGCATCGTATGCCGCGGGCTGCACTTGTGCATGGCCCTTTTGCAGATCAGAAAGGCGCGTGCTTTGCGATAGATTCAGCGCCAGGTTGATCTCGCGCGCAATCGCCTCGGCGATATCAGCCTGCACGCTCAGCACGTCGCTCAAATCGCGCTCATAGGTTTCTGCCCAGAGCTGCGTCTGGTCTTTCAGTTGGATGAGTTGCGCCGTAATGCGGACTCGGTTGCCGCCACGCCTTACTTTGCCTTCCAGAACATAGCCTACTCCTAAATCTTTTTTCATCTGGTCGAGTGACTTGCTGCTGGAATCGTAGTGTTCCGCGGTGGTTCGCGCGATCACGGCCAGCTCCGATGCCTGCAGCCGCGTGATCTGCGTAATCATCTCTTCTGTAAGGCCGTCGCTAAAGTAGTCGTCTTCTTTCGTGCCACTCAGATTGCCAAATGGCAGGACCGCCAGCTTGATCTTATCTGCCGGCCCTTCATCTCGATTGCCGCTCGCGCCTGTCGCGCCGGATTGCTGGCGCGTAGTAAACCACGCCGTCAGCTCATTGCGGTACGCGTAGATCGACCCAAGTTTGTCATGCAGGTGGCGATACACGGGCAACCCTTCTTTTTTCTCCCAGCGCTGGACGGTGCGCACGTCCCGCCGCAGATAAGAAGCAATCTCTTTCCAGGAATCTAGCCGGTCTGTCGGGTTGCCAGTGGTCATGGTTTGTGTTCGCCCTGTCTCTGTCGATATGTACCGCACGACATTCAGCGGCATCGCCCTTCTGCCGCGCCTTGTCGCTTGAGAGCCAATTCTACCGGGAGATAGAGTCGGATTCGAAGTGAAAAGAGTGAGGGCAATCATGATCCGGCTTGACGCGAAAAAGACTTCCCTGCTCCTTGCAATCGTAATGCTAGCCAAACTCGCTTCGGCACAAGGCTTGCCGTGGCTTGACGATCCGCCGCTGCATAGGGCTCTTGCCAAAGACACCGGACCTGAGCAAGCGCAGATTCTTCAAACTATGGCGCCGCAGGTTGCAACCACAACCGCTCCTTCCACGGTGACCATACCCGCAGGGACCCGGGTGCTTATGGTCCTGAAGAGCCCGCTGCATACCACGTCGGGAACAGCGGGCTCTGGTCTTTATCTTGAAACTCTCTATCCTGTGGTGCAAGGCAACGGCGTCGTGATTCCCGCACACACCCAGGTGCAGGGCGTGGTGGAATCCGATGAACGCCCCGGACACTTGAAACGCACGTCAGAATTCCGCTTCCGCTTCACCGCCCTGATTTTTCCTAACAATCTTGTAGTGCCAATCAACGGTGTGCTGCAGAGCATTCCCGGTGCCCGCAACATCCGCACGCGGAGCGAAGATAGACAGCTTGAGCCGGTTGATCAGGTAGAAAAAGTAATCACTCCCACGGCTGCAGGTGCCGTTGGAGGTGCGATTATCGGCTCGCATCGCAGCTTCGGCATCGGTTTGCTGCCTGGAGCCGGACTGGGCGCTGCTCTGGGACTTGGAGCCGTCCTGCTGAAACGCGGTGATGAGATCAATCTGCCGCAAGGGACCAGCGTCGAAATGATTCTGGCGGCTCCATTTAGTTTGGACCAATCACAGATGGCGGCAAACGCGCGCTACATCCGTCCATCGCAGGCATTGATTGACACACAACAGGCCGTTGGTGGCGATGACAGGCCAAAGCGCAGGAAACGTCAGCGCGCCGCATTCGGAACCATCAACCCATTCAATATTCTTGTCCCCTAAAAGCATTCAAGGGCCTCCGTATCAAGCAAAGAAAGGAACTAAGCAATGAAAGCATGCCGCCTTGCAATCATCGTTGTCACAATTCTCAGCGCAGTGAACGCCCTCGCCCTGCAAGCCGCTTCCAACAATACTTGTGGCGACTGCGATGCCCAACCGCCGCGATTCGAACTGGGAGTGGCCGCAAGTGGAATACATCTTTCAGACAATAACAATTTTGGCGTCGGCGCACGCGCTGTCTTTAATCTCAATTCGTTCTTTTCGCTTGAAGGCGAAGGAAATTTCTTCCTCAATAATGCATCACCAAAATTATTCAGCGGTGGACGCGCGGTAGAAGGACTATTTGGTCCCAAGATTGGCCTCAGAACGGAAAACGTAGGCATCTTTGCCAAAGTGCGCCCCGGAGTCATCAGCTTTTCCAACACGATCCAGGGAATCACAATCAATCCCACTGTGCCTTTTTCGTTTTCAGTCCAGACGGGCCGCCTGACCGCGCCGGCGCTCGACTTGGGAACGGTGGTTGAGTTTTATCCAGCCAGGCATTGGGCCTGGCGTACTGATATTGGTGACACGATGGTGTTTTATCGTTCATCCTCCTTCTCAAGCATTCGGGTTCCGGGAACCACAAGAAGTAATTTCCAGTTCAATACGGGCCTTCAGTATCGCTTTTAAATGCGAAAAAGGCCCACTCGCGCAGGCCTTCATTGTCCTTTAAGGAGAGCGCCTACTCATATCGCAGGGCAATTATGGGATCCACCTTCGACGCCCGGTACGCGGGGATATAGCATGCCAGCAAGGAAACAACTGCAACGATCCCCACCACCGCGGAAAACGTTACCGCGTCAGTAGGTTTAATTCCGAACAAAAGGCTGCTGAACGACGTAGCAAACTTGGCCGCAATGAATGAAAGAACCAGTCCCGCTGCCACTCCGATTCCGGTAAGTTGCAGGCCCGACTTCAACACCATCTGCACCACCTGCGAACGGGATGCGCCGAGCGTCATGCGGACGCCAATCTCCCTGGTTCGCTGCGCGACTGTATAGGAAATAACTCCATATAGGCCTACTGCAGTCAGCAGCAACGCGAGTCCACCAAACGCCTGCAGCAGCGTGGATTGAAAACGAGGCGTGGTCAACGTGGCTGCCAGATACTCGTCCATTGTTTTAACGTCATAGATAGGTAAATCCCGATCCATAGAAGCCAGCACGCTGCGCACTGAAGACAAAATACTGTGGGGCTCCACGCTGGTGCGCAGGCAGACGGTCATGGAGCCGAAATTAAGTTGCGTATCGGGAATGTAGTATTCGGTTCTATCTTCCATGTCTAGCCGCTGGCTTTTGACATTGCCGACAATTCCGACTATCTCTCGCGGTTGGGGCTTGCCGTGATTGGAAGCGCCCGGCGTAATGTGTTTCCCAATAGGATTCTCATTGGGAAAATAGCGCAACGCAAACGCTTCATTCACTATGACCACACCTGGAGATTTGTCATTATCGTGATCAGTAAAGTCTCGACCGCTCTTGATGGGAATGTTGAATGTATGAAAATAGTCGGGCGTTACCACCTTAATGTCGGCGGATGGTTCTTCTGCTTTCGGTACGGGATGCCCTTCAATTTCAAAGGTGATAATGGAAGCATTTCCGCTTAACGGCAACGGGGTAACGGCAGCCGCGGAAACCACGCCGGGAAGCGCTCGCATTCGTGAAAGAAGCTGAGTGTAGAAATCAGTCTGCTGTTGCTCAGAATACGATTTCTCCGGCAAATCAAAATTCAGCGTGAGCACATTGTGCGGGTTCATTCCAGGATCGACAGAAAGGATACGGTGAAAGCTTCGCAACAAAAGTCCAGCCACAACCAGCAGAGTAAGACCTAGCGTGGTTTCGGCCACCACCAGCATTCCGCGCAGCCAGTTATGTGAAGCACCTGCCGTGGTGCTGCGGCCTTCCTTCATAAACTCATTAAGGTTAGGGCTGGAAGCACGCAACGCCGGCACCAGACCAAAGATGATGCTGGTGAGAACGGTGATCGCGACAGTAAAGGCGAGCACCGAACCGTCAAGCTCAGCGCCCTGAATGCGGCGCATGTTGGCATTCAGGTTGATAAAAATCTTGAGCGCCCACAAGGCAAGAGGTATTGCCAGCAGCGCGCCCGCCAATCCCAGCACCATGCTCTCAGTGAGCATCTGCCGGATCACACGGGTACGACTCGCCCCCAGGGCGGCCCGCAGTGCAATCTCTTTGCCGCGCGCACTGGCACGCACCAGCAGCAGGTTGGCAACATTTAGACACGCAATCAACAAGACCACCGCTACGGAAACCAGCAGGATGACCAGTTGCGTACGATTCCTGCCCACCAGATGCTCAAGTTCCGTGATGACCGTGGCGGCAGGAAATTTCTTGTTTGTATCTGGATATTGCGCGGCCAGATTGCGCGTAATCAGGCTCAGTTCTTCACGCGCAGTTTCCAATGAGACGCCCGGCTTTAATCTGGCGATTCCCTGCAGGAAATGAGCGCCCCGTTGCGTCGTAATCGGCTGCTCTTTGGGGTCCGATGTTTCTCCATCCACGGCAGTTGTGCGCCACAGTTCTGGTGGATCACCCTCCATGGGTAAGATAAATCCGGCGGGCATGACTCCCACAACCGTGTAACTCTGCTTATCCAGTGTGATATTGCGACCTACGATGCTCTCGTCGCCTTGGAAGGCGGAGTTCCATAGATGATAGCTAAGAACGGCAACGCGCGATCCTGGTTTCTCCTCATCGCGCGTGAACCCGCGGCCCAGAAGAGGCTGCTTCCCTATGACACTGAAGAAATCACCGGAAACGCTAACTCCGTTGATGTGGAGAGGCTGCGCCAGTCCCGTAAGAGTGAAGCTGTCGCCATGGTAAGCGGCAAGGCTAGTCAATGACTTTGCCGCAGCGCGCATGTCCAGGAAGTCAGGATAAGACATGGCGAACGGGCGGTTAACGTCCTTTTGATTTGAGAACGCGGAGGTCACATACAGCAGATGGTCCGGTTCCGGCACCGGCAATGGCTTGAGCAGCACCGCATTCACAATGCTGAAGATGGCTGTATTAGCGCCAATGCCAAGGGCAAGAGTAACAATAGCGACAATGGTGAAGCCGGGCGATTTCGAAAGGGTGCGCAACCCATAGCGAACGTCCTGAATGAAGGTAAACACACGTCACCTCTAGTGCGCCTTGGCGCATTCGATTCACTGAATTTAGAGAATGAAGCGGGCTTACGCCATCTCTGCTGTTTGCTGCGCGGCTTCCGTTTCTTCGACCACTTTGCCGTCAAAGAGATGAATGTTCCGCTCAGCATGCTTGGCAAAGCGCGCGTCGTGCGTCACCATGCAGATGGTTGCGCCTTCACGATGCAGGCTCTGCAGCAGTTCCATCACGGCTTCGCCATTTCGCGAGTCCAGGTTTCCCGTAGGCTCGTCCGCCAGCAGGATGGAAGGAGATCCGCCCAATGCGCGGGCTACGGCAACACGCTGCTGTTGACCGCCAGAGAGCTGTGAGGGATAGTGGCGCATGCGGTGCGCCATGCCTACTTTCTCCAGCGCTTCCTGCACGCGCTTTTTGCGTTCAGGCGACGACATGGAGCGATACGTCAGCGGCAGCTCAACGTTCTCATACACGGTGAGATCGCCGATGAGGTTGAAGCTCTGGAAAATAAATCCAATTTCCTGGTTACGAATGCGGGCGCGGTCTGAAAAATCCAAGCCTTGCACAGCGCGGCCATTCAGTACATAGGAGCCATCCGTAGGGGAATCCAGCAGGCCAATAATCGAGAGCAGCGTCGATTTGCCGCAGCCTGACGGTCCGGCAATGGCAACATACTCGCCCTTCTTGATATCCAAATGGATGCCGGAGAGCGCATGCGTCTCAACTTCATCGGTATAGAAAATTTTGGTTACGTTTTCCAGATTGATTAAAGTTTGTCCGCTGCTTGCCACGTTGGTATTCTCCTCCAAAAATTTGTTGTTGCTTTCAGCTGTTTATCTACTTATCGAGCTTGATTCGGTCCTGGTTATCATACCGCGACATATCGGAAAGGATTACTTTATCGCCTTCCTTGAGTCCGCCCACAATTTCAATCGTGTTCACAGAGCTGCGTCCCAGTTCCACTTTAACTCTGGTTGCGGTTTTTTCGTCCGGATCAAGCTTGAACATTCCTACCGTGCTCTTTTCCTGTCCAAAAGCCGGCCTGCCGACATAAAGCACGTTTTCCAGCTTCTCCTGCGTGATCGTTCCATCCACGCTCAGGTCGGGGCGGGCGCCTTTGGGCGGCGGACCATCCAGTT
>DATBVH010000091.1:0-9504 GCA_036515395.1 Candidatus Angelobacter sp. | reverse complement strand
AGCCGCGTTTGAGGCCTATATCAACGTGCGCGACGATAAAGAGTCGGCGCGGCTGGCGTTTCTGGGCGAGCACCTGCAGGAGATCGAAAACAATCTGCCGGAAGACCCGAAGTATCGCGTGGCCAAGCTGGGAGCGGCTGCGCCCATCCGCGTGGTGAATGAAGTTTTTGGCGCCGGCGACGGCGATCACGGCGTGCAGACCGCGGCCTACAACCTGCCGAATGACGAGAAAGTTGTCCAGCAGAAGGGCGCCAAGCGGGTGATGCTCAAGAACATTCAGGAGGCAAAATTCAAGTCCATACTGGAGCCGATATCAAAAGTGGTGCTGCAATCCGCGGCGCAACAGGACTTGAGCTTTGAATTGTTCTTTACTCACATCGTGGCCCATGAGCTTACGCATGGCCTGGGCCCGCACCAGATCAAGATCAACGGTCGTGACACCAACCTGCGCCTGGAGTTGAAAGAACTTTACAGCGCCATTGAAGAAGCCAAGGCCGACGTGACCGGCCTCTTTGCGCTGCAATACCTGATGACGCAAGCAGACAAAGGCGCGATACAAGCGCCGCTTCCGCATGGCCCAGACGCTGAACGCAAACTTTATACCACGTACCTTGCGTCTTCATTCCGCACGTTGCGCTTCGGCCTCCAGGATTCGCATGCCAAGGGCATGGCCGTGCAGTTCAATTATTTTCTGGATAAAGGCGCGTTCGTCGCGAACAGTGACGGCACCTTCAGCGTGGACCTGAGCAAGATCAAAGATGCCGTGGCTGGGCTCGACCACGATCTGCTCACGCTGGAAGCCACCGGCGACTACGACGGAACAAAGAAGCTGATGAGCGAAATGATGGTGCTGCGTCCTGAAGTGCAGAAAGCGCTGGAAAGATTGAAGGGCGTGCCCACGGACATCGAACCAATATTTGTGACGGCAGACAAGCTGGCGGGCGCGGGCCCGGTGAAATCCAAGTCGAAGAAGACCAAGTAAGGTGAAAGATGTGGAATGCGCCTGACAGGATTGACAAATTACTCTGCGCGATTTGGATAACAGTCACGGGCTGGATCGTTAGCCTGCAGGCTCGGCGCAGGATGAAGAAGTCGCTGGGACGAAAGGCCACCGATCTTGAGTTGGCGTCACTCAACACATGGATGCGAGTGGACGAAGCAGCAACGGGATAAGGAGAGCAGCCCGATTCATCCCCGTTGATCGGGCACGGGGCCGGTTTTGAGCATCTGATCTTTATAGAGGTTGAAATGCACCCACTCGTCGCCAACAAAGATGACCTGATTAGTGTGCTTGATCGTGTGCTGGATAAAGGGATTGTGCTGGATGCATCTGCCCGGCTCTCCGTACAGGGATCTGATTTGAAGAGCACCGATTGCAGAGTTGCCGTATCGCAATCGGCCGTTTACGTCGGCTACGGCACGCGTGGCTCTTGGCGGGAAGACATGGAAGTGGAAGATTTATTCCCCTTCTGGCGGCGCGAGCTCTGGAGCAAATAGCCCGCCCGCAGGGCCCAAATTTTTCAATATCGCACTGTTGACTTTTTAGTTATGTGGCGATATTCTGCGGTTACACGGGAAAGGAGGGCGATCCAAATATATGAAGAATTCTGATTGTAGTGGTATACGTGAGGTGGCTGAGGCTTAAGGCGTGAGTCTTTAAGTCCCTAGCGAAGTTGTGATTCGTATAAGGCCTCCGCGCCTTCAGCCAATCCCAACAGCTTACCGAGTAACCCCGCACCAACGTGCGGGGTTATTTGCTTTTTTGGGGGAAAGGGAAGGGGGTGCCTCTTTTTCGCCTTGGACAGTCTCTCAGGATCGCCCGGCAGACATGGCTTTGGCGCGCTTTTTCATCGCCACTGCAGGTTTTGGATCTGACTTGGTCTTACGGAAAAGATCCTTGACGGCCAAGCCCAGCAGGAAATAAACTTCGCGATCAGTAACGATCTCGTAGAAGACCTTTATCGCACGCCAGATTCTCATTCCTGCCTCCTTACGGAAGTGGCCAGGAATGATCAGATGCAGAAGTTTTCACTCAGAGTTGCTGAATTACGAGAAATATGCACAAAATAGAGAGATTTTGGCGAATGAAGATCGTAAGAAGCTCGATTTATTGTGCGGAGCGCTTGTCGCGCCAGCCTATCCAGATGGCAATTGCCAGCTGGAAAAAGAGACCGCCCATCGTGTCGATAAAGACATCACGCAGGCTTGGGCCGCGTGAGGGAACAAACATCTGGTGAAATTCGTCCAGGCTGCCGGCTGCCATGGCGACCAAAAGCCCTAGCAGGCTCCAGCGGAGTGTCCATCGGGGACGCGCGGGGAACGTGGCGCGCCAGGAAAAGAATGCCAGAGCCCCCAGGAACCCATAGCTGCAAAAATGCGCTGACTTGCGGATGAAGAAATGAATGTCCGCAAACTGTGCGTCGAACCTGGTTCCGAACAGCGCATGTAATAGTTTCCAGAGAACGGTGCCGGTGTGCTCGGCGGAAAAAGTGTCCGTGGAAAAAAGTGTGAGGACGCAAAGCCAAAGCAGTGTGGGGATCCACGCGCGCAGCTTGCGCGGAGAAGCGGTGCTTACAGGCTCTTGAACGACTGGTAATGACAATTCGTCCGCCTTATTCCAGCCTGTAATTTGGAGCTTCACGCGTGATGATCACGTCATGCACGTGGCTCTCGCGCAGCCCCGCGCCGCTGATGCGGATGAACCGCGCCTTCTGTTGCAGTTCAGGAATTGACTTGGTGCCGCAATAGCCCATGCCGGACCGCACTCCGCCCACGAGTTGATACACCATTTCCGCCAGCGTGCCACGATAAGGCACGCGGCCTTCAATTCCTTCCGGCACCAGTTTGTCCACACGATTACTGCCACGATTCTCATCACGATTGCCCATGTTTTCCGTCGACGAATCGTCAGCGCTCTGCGCGTAGCGCTCGCTCGATCCCGCAGCCATTGCGGAAAGCGATCCCATGCCTCGATATGACTTAAACGAGCGTCCCTGATAAAGAATAGTTTCGCCCGGACTCTCTTCTGTTCCCGCAAAGAGCGATCCGATCATCACCACACTTGCGCCTGCGGCAATGGCCTTGCTGATGTCGCCGGAAAATTTAATGCCGCCATCGGCTATTACTGGGATCTGCGCATCGCGACAAGCGCGCGCAGCTTCAGCAATCGCCGTGATCTGCGGAACGCCTGCGCCGGTAACAATGCGTGTGGTGCAAATTGATCCCGGCCCGATCCCAACTTTAATAGCGTCCGCGCCGGCCTTTATCAGCGCACATGCGCCTTCATGCGTGCCCACATTGCCGGCCAGCAGATCCACTTCCGGCAGCTTCGATTTAATCGTTTTCACGGCGTCAATCACGCGGCTGGTGTGGCCATGAGCAGCGTCAATCGCCAGCACATCTACCTTGGCCTTGACCATTTCCTGCGCGCGTTCCAGGAAATCACCCGTCGCTCCAATCGCTGCTCCCACACGCAACCGTCCGTGTTGGTCTTTGGCGGCACCGGGATACTTCAATTTTTTCTGGATATCTTTTACTGTGATCAGGCCTTTCAGGTTGTACTTGTCATCCACCACCAGCAGCTTTTCCACGCGATGCTCATGCAAAATCTTTTCCGCATCCTCCAGCGTGGTGCCCACCGGGACCGTAATCAGATTGTCCTTGGTCATGATCTTGCTGATCAGAATGTCTGTGCGCGTTTCAAATCGCAGATCGCGATTGGTAAGAATCCCGACAAGTTTTTTGTTCTTGGTTACCGGCACTCCGGAAATCTTGTAGCGCCGCATCAACTCCAGCGCGTCGGCAATTTTATGATCGGGAGAAAGCGTAATCGGGTCCATGATCATGCCGCTCTCGGACCGTTTTACCTTGTCCACCTCATCAGCCTGCTCTTCAATCGAGAGGTTTCGATGCACAATTCCCAGCCCGCCCGCCTGCGCAATGGCAATGGCCAGGCGAGATTCTGTCACTGTATCCATGGCGGCGCTGATGATTGGGATGTTGAGACGAATGTTCCGCGAAAGCTGGGTTTGAGTGTTTACCTCAGCGGGCACAACGTCAGACAGCGCAGGTAAAAGTAATACGTCATCGAAGGTCAGTGCCTCAGGCACGGGAAAATGAATCATGTTTTGTCTCGTCGGGAGGGACTAAGAAACTATTGTAACTGGTTTTGCCGCATCCCGCAGGGTCCGCTGCCGGATTGGAATCCGTTTCAAACTAAACAAACGAAAGTAATATTGACCAAAAAGAGACCAGCCGCGATACTCGAAAGGTCATGGAACCAAAGCAAGTCATCCCAACTGCGCCGGCCGGCGCAGCATCCGTTGCAACCGCCTCAGATAAACGCCATGAAAAGCGGCTGCACCTTGCCGTGCCTGTAAAAGTGTTTCCAGACATTGCCAGCATCGAATCGCAGAACTGCTGCACCTATGAAATTTCCACCACCGGAGCGCGCTTGGTAATGCCGCCGGGGATCAAAAGCGTGGGACAAACCATTTGGCTGCAGCGCCAAAACCGCCGCGCCCGCTATAAAGTTGCTTGGATCGGCAAGGATGGCACTTCTCAGCAAGGCCAGGTTGGCGTTGAAACCCTGGAACCTGCCAACGTGATCTGGGAGCCGGAAATCAAAGCCCGGATCATGCGCTCTTAGTTCGCTCCGCTTTCCTGATTTCTCCTTCAATTTTTTTCGATCATAGCTTTGTTCGGCCTCTTCCGCATCGATCATTTACTTCCACATCTACTCCCATGTCGATCCGCTATTGCGCGATGTTTTTCCACGATCAGCTAAATATCTCATAGCCCTAAGTGAAGCGCCTTAGTGCATGGGATTAAGAAAAAGCTCAACAATGGCTCACCCCCAAAGTGTGACGGAATGGCCGAAAACTATCCTTATATAGTCCGCTGCAATGATTGTGATTTTGTAAGCCAGGTCTATCTGGAAGAACAACAGGCAATGAACGAGCGCGACTTCCACTCGTTTGAAAACCTGCACTCCGTTTCTATCTGGCGCTATGCCTGGGAACAATGGACCATGGTGACGGAGCTGATGGGCGTGGAGTTGCACTGATCTTTTCTCGAGCGAAGCGAGAGATCCCTACAGTCTTTGATGCTTAACAAGTCAGCAGCAATATTTTTGAGATTGCTGTTACTGTGCTCTGACAACCTTGCAAACCTCTTCCTGAGTTCGTGCTATATCGGTGAGTCTGCTCAGATCATCGGTGACGTGGAAATCGACGAATTTGAATTTTATGCAGCGCCTAAGCTGCCGGCTTTTTGCTCCAATGCAAGGCTGAGCTTGCGCATATCATCCAGATTATCCACCTGGTCCGGTGATTTGAGATTTAGCGATTGCAGAATCGGGCGCAGGTCTTCAGCGCTGATCGTCTGCCGGACAGTCTCCAGACGAGTCACTTCTTGCTCAGCGATTTGCATCTCTGCCCAGACCCTCTCCAGCAAGGCCGTATCGGTAATATCACTAGGTTTCCACACGTGGGCGATGGTTTTCAGCAAACCACGATACAGCTTTTTACCCAGCGGTTCAGCCATTGCTTCAATTTGTTGGATCAACTTGAACGCATTTCCTTGAACATTGCGCTCCTGCCGGCTGGGCCGTGCTGATTTGCGTCGAGACGTAGCTTTCGCTTCGCGGTCTTTACTCACTGCCTGGGGGCGCATGCCTTGGTTCCAGCCTTCAGGCGTTGCCCATCCAGCAAGCTGGGGCTCTTCCAAAAGCTGTTGCCGCTCATTCAAGTCAACCCATGTCTCAGTGAAATAATACAAATATCTGCCCAGCCCAAAGCATGCACAGGCCCGCTTGAATGCCTGGGCTTCAGCGCTGGTTCCGGCATTATCGTCGTCGATCCATTCCTCTCCAGTGGCTGAATGTGAACCAATGCCATGGATGGTCAGCTCGCAGGTGACAAACACTTTTGCCACCAGCTTTTTGTCATCGTCTCTTTCAAAGCTTGCGCTTGTTGTAACTGTATATTTTCGCGTCCACCCAGCAGGAGTAAAAATTTCATTGAGCCGGTCAATATAGGCTCGCTGGTCGGCATAAGGCATAATCAGGCCGCGACGCCCCTGCTGGCCGGTGGCCATTACCCGCCACTCCACTTGCGCCGGTTGAAAAGGCACTTCCAGTTTGGCAACCAGCTTTCTCACCTCGGCAAGATCAATAGAGAGTGCCGCACTCCGCTGACGGCCCGATAAGGTTTCATATGTGCCGTCGCTTCGAACGCTTTCAGAGTTCTTTTTTGTCGTTGTCATAAAATTCCTCTCTGCCGTATCTCCTCTCCCTGCCGACCCGCGAATGATCGTCCTTTTACTCGGTGTCCGCTATATGCAAGCGCTTCTGGTGGAGCAGTCAAGATTTGAATGTTGCAGTTTTCACCAGGATCAATGCTGGTTTCTTCACCCATTGCCGCACGGGTGCCGGCGGCTTGCGCTGGGCCATGCTTTGTTTGATGCAGTCCAGAAGCGAAATCTCATGATAGGGATTTTCAACCATATCCTGCAGGCATTCGGCAATTGTTCTTCCATTCATGTCCGGCTCGGTGGAAAGGCCGCAGATGATATAGTCGCGCAGCTTTCCCTGTGCTGCGTGCAGTTGTCTGCCGGCCCCTGTGCAATGGGTCCCTAATGATTTCGCAATTTCCCGCAATGAAAAATTGGCTTCATAACGCATGAGAAGCAGGAGCCGCTCATCTGCGGTCAATTTCTTGCATGCTGCGGCCACCGCATTCGCCAGATGCTCTCGATACCGGCGTGCAATGATCTTCTGCTCAATTTGTTTTAGTTCTGGAATGATCAACTGAGTTCTCCTGGTCTGTGTGGTTCTTGGGGCGAAGATATTTTGAATCTTTATACGTTATTTATTCGCCATCATAGCATCGGATGCAAGCCTTGGAAACAAAAATTCAGGAGTTAAGGCGAGGGTTAAGAGCAAATAATTTGGAATGGATAGTCGAGCTGCTTCTTCTGCTGTGCTGAGGGCAAAACAGTTTAAAAACTTTTCCGATTATGGTTCCAACTATCATCCGCTGTTCCATATTTGCTGCTCTCTGCTGCGCATGTTACCTTTAAAAATTCAACCCTATGCTTCGCTCTTATCAGGGAATCGCGCCGCGCATTCATGACTCGTGCTATATCGATGAGTCGGCCCAGATCATCGGTGACGTAGAGATCGGCGAAAACTCCAGCGTCTGGATGAACGCCGTAATCCGCGGTGACGTGTTCGCCATCCGCATCGGCAAAAACTCCAACGTGCAGGATTGCAGCGTGCTCCACGGCATGCGCCACAAATATGGCGTCACCATGGGCGATTGGGTAACCGTTGGCCATTCCGTCACGCTGCACGGCTGCACCATTGGCGACCGCTGCCTCATCGGCATGGGCTCCGTCATCCTGAACAATGCCAAGGTCGGCGAAGGCTGCATCATCGCCGCTGGCACTGTCATCCCGGAGGGCACCGTGATTGAGCCGTATTCGTTATGGATGGGAGTTCCCGGAAAGTTCAAGAAGAAGATTGACGACGAAGAGACGCAGAAGACGATCATGATGTATGGCAAAAATTATGTAGACTATACAGGAGCATATCAGAAGGAATTTCGCTCAAGCCGAGGCTAAGAATGAAGGTAAAAGTCGTAATACATGAGGCTGAAGAAGGCGGATTTTGGGCCGAAATACCCGCGATTCCCGGCTGCGCTACCCAAGGCGAAACCTTTCAGGAATTACTCATGAATCTATATGAAGCGGTGGAAGGCTGCTTGTCGGTCGACGTTGCTGCAGCAAAGAAGACAAATAGCGATCAAGTATTTGAAATTGTGATATGAAGTCGCTCTCGGGCAAGGAACTTGCCAAGTTGCTTGAAAAAAATGGCTGGCAATTGTTGCGAATCCAGGGAAGCCATCACATCTTTGGCAAACCAAATAATATCGTCAGATTATCAGTCCCCATTCATGGTAATCAACCTCTCAAACGAGGTCTCCTCCATCATCTACTTAAAATGGCGGGTATTGATACAGAGGCGCAGCAATGATTAAGGCTGTCCGCGGCACCCGCGACCTTCTGCCTCCGGAGACCGAGACGTGGAACTTCGTCGAGTCCACGGTGCGCGATGTCTTCCGCGTGTACAACTTTCAGGAAATCCGCACGCCGATCATTGAAGACCTGCAGCTTTTTCAGCGATCCGTGGGCGAGGAGACTGATATTGTCTCCAAAGAAATGTTTGCCTGGGAGGACCGCGCCCGTGCCCAGAGTGAAAAAGGCCAATGGCTTGCGTTACGTCCGGAAAATACTGCCGGCGTTGTCCGCGCCTATATCGAGCACAAGCTTTGGGAACGGCCCGGCCTGCAGCGCTTTTATTACATCGGCCCGCAGTTTCGTCGTGAGCGTCCGCAGAAGGGGCGTTACCGCCAGTTCTACCAGATTGGCGCGGAAGTGATTGGGCCTAGTGTCGCCGGGAGCGAATCGCCCGCCGTGGATGCAGAGTTGTTGGAAATGCTGGCCGCGCTGCTCGACCGTCTGGGCATTCAAGGCTGGACTCTGAAGCTGAACTCCGTGGGCTGCGCGAACGATCGGCCAATTTATTTGCAGGCACTGCGCGACGCCTTGAAAGACGTAGTCCACACCATGTGCGCGGATTGCCAGCGCCGCGCGGAAACAAATCCTCTGCGCGTGCTTGACTGCAAAGTGCCTGAAGACCAGCCGATCATTGAGAAGCTCCCGCGCATGGCCGACTACCTGGACGAAAGCTGCCGCGCGCACTTTGCCGAGGTGCAGAAGATTCTTACGGCGATGGAAGTTCCTTTCACCATCGATCACCGTCTCGTGCGCGGACTCGACTATTACACCCGTACGGCCTTTGAGTTCACGCACGGCGCCCTTGGCGCGCAGAATGCCATCCTCGGCGGCGGACGATATGACGGGCTTTCAGAATCGCTCGGCGGGCCGCCTGCGCCCGGCATCGGGTTTGCCATTGGTGAAGACCGCCTGGTGATGACCTTGCAGGAATTCGCCGGCGTGAAAGCGCAGCCTACCGATGTTTACATCGCGCCGCTGGGCGCAGGCATGAACCTGCACGCGGCAAAGCTGGCGCGTGAACTGCGTAGCAAAGGCGTGGTTGTCATCGCGGGCGATGAAAGCTTTAAGCTCAAAAAATCGCTTGAGACCGCGAGCAAGCTCGGTGTCCGCTTTGCACTGATCCTGGGTGAGAATGAAGTCAGCTCGGGACAGTACGCTTTGAAGAATCTGGGCACTGGTGAGCAGGCGGGCGTTGACAAGGCGGAAATTGCTGGGGTTGTGAAACCTCGAGCGTAGCGAGAGGCCCCTATGACTATGACAAGGCGTGAAGGCCGAAACCGGGTTTTCGCGCGATAGCGATCTCTCCCTTCGGTCGAAATTTCAGAGACAACCCTACTTCACTTCCACCGGATCTCCCGTCTGATGTTCCGTAATCTGAAACTTCAGGAACTGGTGGATCGCCGCCACCGCCTCAACATTTGCTGA
>DATBVH010000090.1:0-4063 GCA_036515395.1 Candidatus Angelobacter sp. | reverse complement strand
AAAGCGGCTGCTGTTGGGAAATTCCGGCAGGTGGCCGGCGGAATAGCGGTAATAGCCGGCGCAGCAGAACAGAAAATTGCAGGTCAGGATAACCTGTTCTTCGCAGATGTCATTTTTGTCGGTGCCGGATGACTGCTTTACGGCCTCAACGGTCCACGTCGCTGTTTCCGACGACCACTCCGCCCGTTTGATCTGGTGCCGGAAGCGGATGTTGCGATCAATCCCTTCGTCGCGGGCGGTGGCTGTGATGTATTCGCGGATATCTTCGCCTGGTGAGATGGTTTTCGGACTCCTCCACGGCCGAAATGAGTAGCCCATGGTCAGCATGTCAGAGTCTGAGCGGATGCCCGGATAGCGGAACAGGTCCCATGTGCCGCCGATGCGCTCCCGCTGCTCCAGGATGACGTAGCTCTTCCTTGGGCAGAATTTCTGGAGATGATGCGCCGCGTCAATGCCGGAAAGGCCTGCGCCAATGATCAGTACGTCAAAATGTTCCGGGGCGGTTGCCAAAGGCTGCTCCAAAATGCCGTGGATCGATGGATGGAACGAACATACCACAGAGAGCGGGAGATCGCCGACATCGCCGTCATCGCGCGTGATCGGAGAGGCAAAACCTTACCGCGGATTAACGCTGATAAACGCGGATCAGGAAATCAAAATCTCACCGCGGAGACGCGGAGGCGCGGAGAAAATTAATGCCGATGTAATGGCAACAGTTTTCGAGGACACAAGAGTGCAATTCAGCCGAATCACGATCAATCCGAGACAGATGGGCGGCGTCCCCTGTATTCGGAACCTGCGTATACCGGTTGCGACCGTGCTGGATATGGTGGCTGAAGGCATGGAAGCGCCTGAGATTCTAAAAACTTACCCTGATCTTGAAGCCGAGGACATTCGGGAAGCGCTTTGTTTTGCTGCAGAAAGAGCCTAGACGCTTGGTCGGTCATTGGGCACTTAAAAAAATACGGTGCTGCGGGCGCATGTTGCGTATAAATACTTAATAAAGTTAAGCTAATTCCACCACTACCAACACTACATAAAAATATTTCTGGCTTTACCATTGCTTTCGCCAATTGTTTGCGCTATAAGCCTTAAAAGCAGGCTGCGCCGGTGCGTTAACACCGAACGCAGCCCTGACCAAATCGCCTTTACGCAAAGGAGCGCAGGCAACATGGCTACATTCGACGGTACCAAAAAACTTGAGATTTATCACACCCTCTACCGGCTGAACCGTTCGTTCGCCGCCATTGTGGCGCATTGCCAAACACTGGAAGCAATCAGGTTTTTCCCGGCCAAATCCCTGCGCAATTTCCAGGGATTTACGCAGGAGCTGCAAGCAGAAATGAACCAGGAGTTATTGGAAATCCTGCATGGCACCGAGCTGGAAGACTGGAACCGCTATGGCAAGGTCCGGCAGACACGGGAAAAGGAACTAGCCGATCCTGATGACGTGTTTATTCACGCGGAAGAGCGCAGGAAAGAACTGGCTAAACGGAAGAAGAAGGTCGGCCGTTCTGAGGAAAAACAGAACCCGAAATCTCACCGCTGATTAACGCGGATGACACTGATCAGAACGGATTTACTCATCCTGGGCGGACGCGCCGCAGTGACGGGCGATTTCTTGTTTCAAGCCATGCTAATCGGTTTGAAACTCAAGCCTGCATTGCTCGCGCGAACCCAGCACCAAAGCCAGTTCGTGCGGCTTGTCGATCAGCACATCCGGCGGCGCGTCTTCCAGCGTGTGCGGCGCCAGGCCGTAAGTTACTCCAACGGAATAAATCCCGGCGTTGCGGGCGGTGAGTATGTCAATGTCTGAATCGCCGATGATGACTGTCTCTTCCGCGGCCGCGCCGGCTTCTTCCAGCAGAGCTTGTACACCGGTAGGGTCGGGTTTTTTGGTATGGAAGCTGTTGCCGCCATAGACTTGAAAGAAATATTGGCCAAGGCCAAGCGCTTCCACAATCGCCCGTGAAGGGCCGACAGGCTTATTGCTAAGAACAGCCATTTTCAGCTGCTGGGAATCACGGCTTTTCTGGATGGCGTCAAGCGCTTCCTTCACGCCGTCATAAACATAAGTGTTGTCGAGCTTGTGCTCGCGATACCAGCCCATAAAGTAGAGGACGGCATCCTGGACAAAATTTTCATCATCCGGATCACCCAGCGATCGGCGGACCAGCATGGGAGCGCCGTCGCCAATATAGCTGGCAATCACCTCATGAGGCAGCTCTTTTTTCCCAAAATGAATCAACATGGCATTAATGGAGTTGGCCAGGTCTTCTCGGGAGTCAATCAGCGTTCCGTCGAGATCAAAAACCAGGAGTTTTGCGGTGTGGCCCGGAATGGGGCGATTTTTGCGAATCATCCATTTTCAGTATATCCCGGTAAACACCTTAGGATTTAAAATGGAAGGTACACCTGAGTACGCTCAAACCCCACCGTTTCTTAAGAGGAGCCCATGGCAGTAACCAAGATTGAGTCCAAGAAGAATGCTTCCGCAGTGGCCGAGATGCCAGCGAAATCCGAAAAGAACTATGAAGGGCTTACACGCCAGCAATTGGTGGATATTTACCGGCTCATGTACCTTTCGCGGCGGCTCGACGACAAAGAAAAAGTGCTGAAAAATCAGCAGAAGACTTTCTTCCAAATCTCAAGCGCTGGACATGAAGCTCTGACTGTGGCGGCGGCACTGAATCTCAAGGCAGGTTACGACTGGTTTTATCCGTATTATCGCGATCGCGCGCTCTGCCTGGCTTTGGGCATGACGCCTTACGAACAACTGCTGGAAGGCGTCGGCGCAGCCGACGATCCAGCTTCCGGCGGCCGGCAGATGCCTTCACACTGGGGACACAAGAAGCTGAACGTTGTGAGCCAGTCATCCCCTACGGGCACGCAGTTTCTGCAGGCGGTGGGATGCGCTGAGGCTGGCCGCTATTTCGGCAGGCATCCGGAGGCCGCAAAGAAGCACGACGATGATTACCGCCAGTTCAAGAATGTAATATTCCAGGGCGATGAAGTGGTTTACGTCTCCGCTGGCGAGGGCACCACCAGCGAAGGCGAATTCTGGGAGGCCATGAATTCAGCCTGCAACTTGAAGCTGCCTGTCCTCTTTATGATCGAAGACAACGGCTACGCAATCTCTGTACCCGTAGAAGTCCAGACCGCGGGTGGAAGTGTCTCCAGGCTGGTTAGCAATTTTCCCAACCTGCATTTGGAAGAGTGCGATGGCACTGAGATTGTGGCTTCATATGCCGCTTGCAAACGCGCTGTAGATTACATTCGATCCGGCAAAGGTCCTGCGATGGTCCACGGGCATGTTACGCGTCCGTATTCGCACTCGCTTTCCGATGACGAGCGGCTGTACCGTCCTGACACTGAACGGGAGAAAGATGCAAAGCGAGACCCGGTAACGCGCCTGCAAATGTTCCTGATCCGCGAGAATATTTTGGATGAAGCCGGTGTGAACAAGCTAGAAAAATCTGTTGACCAGGAAGTGGAAGTTGCTGCCGACCAGGCTTTAAAGGCAGCGCTTCCCACGACCGATTCAATTTACAGGCACGTTTATTCTGAAGACCTAGATCCGCGTAGGATGGCCACTGATCCTCAGCCACAAGGCGGCGATAAGACCATGGCTGACCTGATCAATGCGTGCCTCAAAGATGAGATGCGCCGTGACGACCGCATTGTGATGTTTGGTGAAGACGTGGCGGATTGCAGCCGCGAAGAGTATCTCAAGGAAAAACAGATCAAAGGCAAGGGCGGAGTTTTCAAGTTGACTGCTGGCCTGCAAATGGAGTTCGGTGGCGAGCGCGTATTCAACTCTCCGCTGGCGGAAGCTAACATTGTGGGCCGCGCCATTGGGATGGCCACGCGAGGGCTTAAGCCGGTGGTTGAGATTCAGTTCTTTGATTACATTTGGCCTGCGTATCAGCAGATTCGCAACGAACTGTCTGTGATGCGTTGGCGCGCGAATGGATACTTCTCATGCCCGGCGGTGATCCGTGTCGCGATTGGCGGATATCTCACCGGCGGCGCTGTCTACCACTCGCAATGCGGAGAAAGCCTG
>DATBVH010000089.1:0-5762 GCA_036515395.1 Candidatus Angelobacter sp. | reverse complement strand
CTGGGACAACCTGCAGGCCATGCTGGTGCGCCATCGCACGGTGGCCATGCAGTATTCGCCCAATAATTTGATTCCCTACATTGGTCTGGTGGACGCCGGCACGGTGGAACTCGTCCGCAGCTTTGGCAAGGAGATTGTGAGTTCCGGCGATCTGGTGGCGAAGTTTGAAGCCGCCTGGAGCGAAGAGCAGATTGCCAGCCATTTTGCCGCGCGTGACGCGATTGACGCCATTGTGCCGGAATGCTTCAAGGAGATTGGCCGGCGAGTCCGCAAGGGCAACGTGACGGAATATGAAATCCAGCAGTGGCTGGCCGAGGCTTTCCGCCGTGAAAACCTGGTCACAGAAGACCTGCCGATTGTGGCGGTGAATGCTAATAGCGGCAATCCGCATTATGGGCCGAGCGCGGAAACATCGTCCGCGATCAAAGACGGCGATTTCGTTCTGCTGGATATCTGGGCCAAAAAGAACACTCCGGAAGCCGTCTATTACGACATTACGTGGACCGGAGTGCTCGGCACGCCTTCAGAAAAGCAAGTTGAGATATTCAACATCGTAAGCGGCGCGCGCGATGCGGGCGTAAAGAAAGTGATGGAGGCATTTGCGGGCAAGCGGCGCATCGCCGGCTGGGAAGTGGACCAGGCCACGCGTGAGCATATTAATGCCGCAGGCTATGCGCAATACTTCACGCATCGCACAGGGCATTCCATCGGCGTAAACGTGCATGGCAACGGCGCCAACATGGACAACCTTGAAACTAAGGATGACCGCGAGATCATCCCCAATACCTGTTTTTCAATTGAGCCGGGAATTTACTTGCCGGAGTTTGGTGTGCGCAGTGAAGTAAACGTACTCACGCGCAACGGCGCGGCTGAAGTAACAGGTAAAATACAGAACGAGTTGGTCGTTATTTGACGGCGAAAATCCATTGATGGCGAAAACAGATTTGATGGCGAAAACAGAAACCACTACACCGGACGCGCAACCTACAACCGCAGCAGTTCCCTTCACCGGAATGGCGGCCATGGCCCCGCTGATCGGCTGGCTGATTCCCGGCGCGGGACATTTGATCCAGAAACGCTGGATACGCGGCCTGCTGCTGTTTGCTTCCGTGGCAGGAATGTTTGCCTTTGGCCTGGCGATGCAGGGCAAAGTCTACCAGCCCAACACAGGCGACCTGCTGGATATCCTGGGGTTCATCGGCGATCTGGGATCTGGCGCGTTTTATTTTATGGCGCGCGTCTTTGACTGGGGTGGCACTTCCATCACTTCTGCTGTGGCCGACTATGGAACAAAATTTATTGTTGTAGCGGGCCTCTTGAACATCATGGCAGCCGTGGACGCATACCACATTGCGATTGGGAAGAAACAATGATGCTGGCCCTGCAACTCTCTCACTTCACCGCTGCAACGCTGTTTGCTTTCTTTTTTTCCATCGTGTTCGGCATCACTCAGCGCAACACTCCGAATGAAATGATCCGGTACGGCGCTTACTGCTTTGCCATGGCCCTTGGCGGATTGTTTGTTGCCGGCTGGTTCATGTGGCTATTGCATCATTAGCAAATAGCGATTGGCAATTAGCAGCTAGCCAAAAAGATCCTTTACAACCAGAACCGCTACTGTAATCCAACGTTCCAAGTCCCATAAGATGGTCTTTTTCTGATTGACACCTAATCGACCCACTGCGCGCTTGTTCAGTTCATTGATCGGTTGCCGCAGACATGCTCCGGCTAAGTGCTATTTGCTAATTGCTCATTTCGGTCCCGATTCATTTTTAATCGGCTGTCCGTTGTAGATGATTCGGGTTTTCACGCCAAAGCGCTTGTAATTCGTGTACTTCAGGGTCTCACGGATGTGCACGTCTCCGGCCCCGTCCCTGAAGTGCAAAATATCATCGGCACGGGTATAGGTTGGAAACCAGTATTGGCCGTCCACCTGTTCGCGATAGGTCACGAATTTGGGGGTCAGATTTTCCTGCCCTTTTTTGTGGATGTCCGGAACGTTTTTGCCGCAGGTCTTCACGATTTGAAAATCGCGATTGTCAACCCAGATGCGTCCCTGGAAAAAGCGAGGGCCGCCTTCTTTTCCTACTTTCTTTGGCGCCACGTCGAAAACATAGGTATCGAGCTCGTCCACGTGCTGCTGTCCGGCATACAGGATGTTGTATTGCGGAAGGTCTTCCGAGGTCAGCACAAACGGCAGATGATTGCGAAAATCGTCAAAGTCTTCCTTAGTCAAGCTGACGCGTTGCAGCGTATTCATGGGCGCATACGTCACGTTCTCAATACGTTTTCCTTGGTCGTCATACAGGACATCGGTGGTTTCCTTGAACCGACCATCCACAGTGTCGCCATCCAGGGTCTCCACCGATACTTCTTGCGTATAGGTGTAATGATTCCGCGCTTCTTTAAAAACAGCTTCCTTCTCAGCAAACTTCTGGATCAGGTCTTGCACGCTGATGTTTTGCGGAGGCGCTGTCCGCAGCGGGCCATTGCCTTCCTCACAATTGGTTTGAGCTGTTAATGCGAGTGGGGAAAGCAAAACCATTAAGGCAACGAGCTTCAAGGCAAAGCGCGTTGCGCCCACGGGAAAAGTGAGTGCTGCATGCCGCATAGTTATTCCTTCGGATTCCTACCTGCTTAGATGCGGCGAAGGTGCGAGCGGCAACTCTTATACACCCACTTAACAAATAAAAACGGAGCGGCGGCCAGACGAAAATGGCTCGTTGGTATTAAGCGCCTGAAATTTGGCGTTATGGCTTCTTTTCCGGGGTCTTTGGATTGTCTTTGGGATTATCCTTCGGATCTTCCTTGGCTTCGCCCTTGAAGATGATTTTGGTCTTCGAGCCAAAACGCTTGTAATTTGTCAGCTTGATGATCTCGCGCATGTGGACATCGTTACCGCGGAAGTGCAGGACGTCATCGGCGCGAATGTAGGTGGGGAACCAGTATTGACCATCGATCTGTTCGCGATAGGTCACGAACTTGGGCGAGAGATTCTCCGTCTCGTTCTTCTTTTTCTTGGTAGCGATTGTGTCCGGCACGGTTTTGCCGCAGCTCTTCACAATCTGCAAGTCGTGATTGTCAACCCAGATGCGTCCCTGGAAATAGCGCTGCCCCTTCACGAACGTCTTGGGCGCGATATCAAAAACATAGGTATCGACTTCATCCTGGCGCTGCTGCCCAACGTAAAGCAGGTTGTACTGGGGCAGGTCAGAGCTTGTCAGGACAAAGGCCATCTTGTAACGAAAGTCCTCATAATCTTCTCGGCTCAAGCTCAGTTGCCGCAATGTATTTTGCGGCGCGAATGTAACATTCTCAATGCGGCCGCCTTTATCGTCATACGTGATTTCCTGCACCAGACGGAATTCGCCGCTTACGGTGCTCCCGTCAAGTTCCTGCACGGTGATGTCCTGGGTATAGACATAATTGTTGAGTGCCTGGCGGAAGATTTCTTCCTTCGCCCCGAATTTTTCAATGATCTGCTGCGGCGTCACCCCTTGCGGCTGGGCAGGATTAAGCGGGCCTGTGCCCTCATCGCAATTCGTCTGGGCTATGAGAGCCGAAGGCAGTGTCGCCACGGCAAAGCAAGAAATCAAAACAACACGCACAATTCTGGAGAAGTTCATTCCGGTTCCTTTAAATATCCTCACTGGGTTAAAGAGCCTTTCAACGATTCAATGATTGCATGCTGGCCTGAAACCACAAAAAGGTTTTAAACTTGCTTTCTTTCAGGAGACCGCATGCGCCGCTTTACGCTCTTAATCGTTTCAGCCATGGCTATTTTACTCATGGATGGCTTTTTTGTTCAGCTTTCCGCTCAGCCGCCGGCAAAAAAGCCTTTCACCTTTGAGGACATGATGTCTCTGAAGCGCATTGGCGGCCCGTCAGTCTCGCCAGATGGCAAATGGGTGCTTTTTGCAGCCGTGGATGTAGACCTGAAAGAGAACAAGCGTATTTCCCACTTCTGGGTGGTTCCGATCGCCGGAGGGCAGGCACGACAACTGCCTGGCACCCCAGCGGGTGAGAGCGGCGGACACTGGTCGCCCAATGGAAAGAGCTATCTTTACCTGAGCGCAACGGAAGGCGGCTCGCAGGTTTGGATAGCCGGCTTTGACCCGGCTTCCGGGATGCCCAGTGGCGCGCCAAAGAAGATAACCAATATCTCCACGGAAGCCGATGGCGCTATCTGGTCACCGGATAGCAAGAATATTGTTTTTGCATCTGAAGTTTTTCCCGGCTGCATGGATGACGCCTGCAACAAATTCAGCGACCTGGAACGGGCCAATTCGAAAGTGAAAGCCGTCATCTTTGAACATCTGCTTTTCCGCCACTGGAACCGCTACAGCGCCGGCAAGCGGAGCCATCTTTTTGTGGTTCCGGCAGAAGGCGGAGTGGCAAAAGACCTGACTCCCGGCGATCATGATGTTCCTCCTTTCAGCCTGGGCGGCCAGGACGCTTATGCCATTTCGCCAGACGGAAAAGAGGTAGCTTTCACCAGCAACTGGGACGAGGTGGGCGCGACCAGCACAAACAATGACATTTTTGTTGTGCCTATCACCGGCGGAGAACCCAAAAAGCTCAGCACCAGCCCCGGCGGTGATTCCACGCCGCTTTACTCGCCGGATGGCAAGTGGCTGGCTTGGCGCATGCAAAAGCGCGCCAGTTATGAAAGTGACCGGTTCAGGCTGGTGGTGTACGACCGCGGCTCAGGCCAGATCACCAATCTCACTGAAGGCTTTGATCAGTGGGTTGAATCGTACGCGTGGTCGCCTGATTCGAAGTTCATTTACTTTGCGTCAGAGAAAGAAGGCGCATCGCCGATCTATAGGCTGAACTTGCCGGTCGCGCTTGCCGGCAACAAACCAACTGGCATGGGTGTAAGGGCTATTGAGCAAGTCCTCAACGGAACGAATGATGAGCCAAACATTTCTTCTGACGGGAAAACGCTGGTGTTTACCCAGCTCTCCGTTACCTCGCCCACCGAAGTGTACAAAATCTCGCTGGAAGGAGAAGCGCAAAGCACTCCTGCTGCGAAGAGCGGCCCATCAAATCGTATGGCCTACAAATCCAATTATGTTGCGGAGGAACTGAGCCACCTGAACGATACAGCACTGGCAAATACCGCCATGCAGCCAGTGGAATCTTTCTGGTTTGCCGGAGCTGGTGGAACCAAAGTCCAGGGATTTCTGCTGAAGCCGCCCCGGTTCAACAAAGACGCAAAATATCCGGTTAAGTTTCTCATCCACGGCGGACCTCAAGGCCAGTGGGGCGACGAATGGTCATACCGCTGGAATGCCGAGCTTTTTGCCGCCGATGGTTACGTGGTGATCATGATCAACCCGCGTGGTTCCACTGGATACGGGCAGGCATTTGTGGATGGCGTAAACAAAGACTGGGGCGGCAAGCCTTACATCGACCTGATGAATGGCCTTGATTACGCTGAGAAGACGTATCCGTTTATCGACAAAAACCGTGAGTGCGCTCTGGGCGCCAGCTACGGCGGATACATGATCAACTGGATCCTTGGCCATACCAACCGATTCAAATGTCTCGTCTCGCACGATGGTATGTTCAACACAGAGAGCGCTTACGGCAGCACGGAAGAACTATGGTTCCCAGAGTGGGAGTTTGGCGACACGCCATGGAACAACCGTGAAGGCTATCGCAAGTGGTCGCCACATCTTTTTGCTGCGCAGTTCAAAACGCCAACGCTGGTTGTCCACGGGCAGCTGGATTATCGGCTGGACGTCTCTGAAGGATTC
>DATBVH010000088.1:0-3111 GCA_036515395.1 Candidatus Angelobacter sp. | reverse complement strand
GTCATTATTTTGGCCAACATTACTTTGTCCGCCATTATTTTGGCCAATAAGCTTCTTTATTTGCGCCTGCAGCTCCGCCATGCGCGCCTTGAGCGTGCGCACGCGGATATTATCGTCAGAATAAATCTGTTGCAGTCCCTTCAGCTCAGTTTCACTGGCGATGAGTTCACCCTGCATGCGGGCGGCAGCATCCATCACGGCACGGCCTTCATTCTGGGGATCGACCATGGAATTTTTGCTGGTGAACTGGCTCAAGGCCGCCGAGGCACGAGCCAGATCCTGTTTAGCTGTAGTCAGCCGTTCTTCAAGAAATTGGCGTTCGCGATGCGCTGAAGAGGTATTGAGATCTACGGCCAGCCGGTTCAATTCGTCAACATAAGCATTGGCAATCTGCGCGGCCATTTTTGGCTCATAGTCAGTGACGGTGAGCGTGATCACGCCGCTTTTCTTGTCTTCTTCAATATCAGTGAACCTGGTCAGTTTTTTCCGCGCTTCAAAATAGGTGCTTTTGCTGTAGCGCGCGCGCAGATCAAAGCGATTGATCAAGCGATCCTGGACAGTGCGGCTCTTGAGAACCTCAACATAAAATGTGCCGGGCGTTTTGGCTCCCAGTAAACTGGCAGCATCCAGGCCGAAACCGGTACTTGCATTGTCACTGCCGAGGGCCTTGCTCAAAAGCCCCATCATGGAGCCGCTGCCGCTGCTGGTGGAATTTTCACCGGGGACAAATCTCACGGCAGATTTGTAATGCGATGGAACGAGGAAAGCAAGAATGATGGAAGCAATGAGGGTTTTCCAGGCTACGCCCCAGAGGAACCGGCGCGATCGCCAAAGAACCCAGAGCTTTTCGCCCTTTCGATCATCGGGCTCCTGGGGTACAGGCGAGTATCGCTTCTCCAGTTCCGGATGGATGGAGGGCGCGTAAATCGGTACGGTGGCCTGGCCCCTAGCTTCCACGTTTAAATCTCCAATGGGGCCAATATGTTAATTGAAATGAAGCTGTGAAATCATTCTGTTTTTTCCCGGCGCTTAAGAGTGGGAAATTCCAATATTCGTACTGCAAAAAAGTCGAGAGTGAGAGTTTGGGATTCAAGGCCCATTCTGACTTGGCGTATATGTCCCTGAGATTTCCTCCCTGCAGAAACATGCTGTCTGCGATTTCACTGCGGTAACCAAACTGAACCGTTTTATCGGCCGCGGCCCAGTAGGTTGTGCTAGCGCGGAAAGAAATTCCCTGCCGGCCAACTGTGGCATCGCCGATGATAAAGCCCTTATTCGTATAGCCATCCAGGTAACGGTCATTCCAGTAGAAGAAGCCTCCTTCCGGCGTTTGGATCAGCCCGGGAAGATTGGTGTAAGAAGCTTCAACGCGCATATCCAGATGCGGCACTCCGGGCACCTGAGAAAGATAGAGTCCGGGAGTATGGGCAGAACGGCGCGGATAGCCGACGGGTGAAATTTCATCTTCCACAAATGAATCATCGTAGAGGGTCAGCCATTTTCTGAAACCGGGAAGCCGATAGGTGAAATCGAAGGTGGAACGCCGGTCGCCGGGGTCGGAACCGCGGCCCGTGCTGTTGCCCGCCGAAAACAACGAATGCTTGACTGATGAGGCTGTAATTGGAAAATCAGGGCCGCCAAACATCCCCGTCCGCCCCACACCGAATTCAAAATTTGGCGTAGGCTTGAAGTTGACCTTGAAACCGTTGACCATCGGTTGCTTCGGCAGAGTCCGACCAAAAGAAAAAACTTCTCCAATCGCCGGATCCTGAGTATTCCCCCAATGCGCGCCAGTCATTTTTCCAACCCAGTACTCGGTGCGGAATGGCCCCAGCAGCTTCCCCAGAATCCACGGAAATTTTGACGGGTGCGTCTGGTCAACACGGAGCATGTACATAGGCTCAGCATTGTTGCTCCAGAGAAAAGGATCCTGCGTGGGACTGAGCCACAGAGTCTGTTTGCCAAAGGATGTCTGCCAACCTTTGATGTTCAAAGAGATGGAAGCATCGATCAAGCGGAACTGGTTAAAAGCAGGAATAGCAGAAGCCGGCTGCGGGCCTTTGAAATCGGTGACTTGAATGGCATCCTGTACAGCTTGCGAATAACCCGCGGCTGAAGGAGCGTGTTCATACTCACCGCGAACAGAGAATGCAAGCGCGCCAGCAACACCGCTGGAAGAAAATCCGCCTAATCCGTTGGTGCCGCGCTGAAAGGGCCGTCCGTAATCATTCACAATGGTCTGGCCGAAGTGGTAACTATCCGTGAGAGGAGGGCCAGAGATGGAGGTAGTACGAGCGTATAAGGAATCCAGCCGGATGTTGTCAGTGTCTTCGTCCCTGAATTTCGCGGCGAATTCGCGCTCGAGTGACGAGTAGATCAGGTATGCTTCGTCAGGATTGGACTCATCGACCTCGCCGGAAATCTCTTCGAGGAGGCGGCTGCATTCACTGCGCGTCCACGGCCTGAGGCCAATGATTCCGCTGTGGAGCACTCCCAAAGCGGCAAGACGATCAAAGGCAGGATAAACCCAGCTATCAATGGGAACGTATGGTGAACCGCGCTCCGCGTGTGGGAACCCTTCAGGTCCAGGGTCGCGGACAAAGTTTCCATAACCTGCGCCCGGCAGTTCAGGATTGTGGTGCGATTTATACGCTTGCCAGCCAATCAGCCATCCCATGGCGCTGCCAACCACTACGTCGCTGGGAAAATGGTCACGGCCAGCTACGCGGGCAGCACTGACGGTTGTCGCAAGCCCATAGAACAAAACCTGCGAGACTGGTCCGCGATATTCATGGGCCAGAACGCTGGCAGTGGACCAGGCAAGCAAAGCATGCACAGAAGGAAACGCTGAATTAGAAATCGACGTGCTGTTAAAGAACTCGCCCTGATGGTTACCGTCATCGGGGCGGGCCCTTTGAGTGACTACCTTTAAAACCTCACCCACGACCAGCGCATTGGTAGCAGCCTCAACGGCAAGAATACCCGCTTCCTTTTTATGCTCATCGCCAGTGTATTTGCCCAACAAATATAGAGAGCCGCTCCCGCCGAGCATCAGGGCAATGCCTCCGTTGGAGACGGTACTGGCATGCTTCCCCAGCGAACTGGTTCCCC
>DATBVH010000087.1:0-4196 GCA_036515395.1 Candidatus Angelobacter sp. | reverse complement strand
AGCGAAGGCGAGGCCCTGATTCAGTCTTTTAAGAGCGGCCAGCCGTTCTACACATTGGCCGCTTGGAAAGCAGTTCCGGAGGTAAATGGCGGTGGCAGTCCTGTGATCGTTAAGCAGGCCATCCCGCAAGGCTAAATTTCTCTTTAACAACACAGCACTCGACTTCTCAGATGACCAATGCAAGTGATTTGGTCCTTTGAGCGCCCCACGGCTTGATGTGGGGAGATGTGCTGACCGGGCTTCTCGTTATCGAGGGCCTGGCCGAGCGAACCCGAACAGGCGGCCAGGCGAGACGACGAGAGAGCTTGCGGTTACGCAAACTCCTTAACTCTCTCCGGGTCTCCGGCGGGAACAAATAGTTAAGGAGAATAAAAATGACGAAGAATATTAAGACGAAGAATTACAGAATCCCGGCTGACCAGATTCAGAACCTCGAGATTGACCGCAATGGCAGAGTAGCGCCACGGCTACACGATCTTGAGCCCTTGAAGAACACGCTGCTCAGCGTGCTCTATCCCGCAATCAAGGTGGCCAGCGTAAACGTACCGACCGAGATCCTCGACGACTACGAGGAATCGCAGGTCGAAAACAGGCTGGCAAAACTTGTCTGGAACGGAATTCACTACAAATTAGTCGGCGCGAGTGGTTCGGCAAAGAAGGGCAAGTTTTACTTTGTTGACCAGGAGCACAGCCGTGCAATTGCCGAGCGGTTCCAGCATTGGCCGCAGGCGGCAATCGTCTATTTCGGGATCCTCGTTTCTACATGCAAGGTGATGATGGAGGAACCCGACGCACATGTGCTCGTCGTGCCCGATGGGAAGCTGGGAACAAATGACTGCCGGGGATGGATCAGGCGTTCATTGTTTCTGAAGCTCCAGCAAACCCATGAGCAGCAGCTCGTGATGGAGGAAATTGGCCGGCTCCTCAGGGACCGCTATGACAAGCCTCCCGACCAGGAACTTTTGGGCGAGCAGGAAAGGCAAGAACTCGCCCAGATTGCGAAACAGGAGATTCACCGGAAAATCCTTCCGAGTGAACGTTTCTACCAGTTTCGCATGGCCTTTTCCAATACCCAGGCGAAGGGCTCATTCAAAGTCGTGGAGGATGATGTTGCCGACGCGCTTGAAGCGGATTTTATTCTGCCGGAGAGCGCGGTCAAACCAGGGTTGAAGGTTCCGGCGGTGATGTACTCGATCTTCGGGCCGGGCAGAAGATTTCGCGGTGATGTCGTGGTAGGCATCCGCGAATTCTCCCGCCAGCTCGAGTTTGAGTCCAGTTACACGTTACTGGAACATGCACCCGAGGACTCAATTCAGCTGGAAATTTTACCACAGGCTATGGAGCAGGTGCGCAAGCTGAGTGGAGCGGTAAGCGAGGGCCGTTATGAAGAACTTCTTAAGATTTTGGGACGGCATCCGGACAGCCTTCCGGATCTGGACCAGGATACTGGCGAAGAATTCAGAATCGTCGAAGGCCTGCTGTTGGCTGACGCGAGCGGCGAGATCGTTCGTCATCCTTACGTCAACAATCAACTGAACAAACTTCTTGCTCGCTGGGCGTACAAAGTAACGACCGGAGGAGGCTTCCGTCTGCCCGCATTTGCCTTGATGGACGACGGATACCTCTTCTTGAAAGATGGCAAGGTGCTCTCAGGTTCCGACTGGATTCCCGAGCACAGCGCTATCGTTCAACTGGCCTCGAAGTGGGGGCTTTGTGTCCGTTACCCGATACGCATGGTTGACGATCTTCTGCCTTTCAGGAACTTACACGACCCATTGATCGTGAAGTATCTGAGCGAGCACGTTGCCTCGCAAGGTTGCGTTCTGACCGAGGCTGAAGGACGCGACCTGATGGCGCGGCAACTACGCTTGGAGGGCGCCTATGTTCTCCATTCCGAAACAGCAAAAAAGAACGGCGGCGACTTTGATTTCGATTGGATCTGTGTGGTCGAGGAAGACCGGTTCTCGCGCTTTGTGAAGAACCGATTTTCACGAGGTTTGGGAGCACAACAGGGAAAGAACAAAGCCAACAAGGCCCGCGATCCCTGGTTCAATCTGGAGCACGTAGCCATGAAGGCCAGGGGAAATCACATCGGCTCGATCACCGATCTGATGACCTCTTGCCGCGCTTCGGGCAAAGAAGAGCTTGCCCAGCAATTGGCGAAGGAACTCCAGAATGCGCTCGACAGCCTCAAGTGGCAAGTCCAGCCGGATTTGAAACTCGTTTCCGAAATACGCCAGCAGGTACGACAAGCGCCCTGGCTTCGTCACAAGAATGAACGCCGGGTGTCTGATCTGCCGCTACATCTCGATGTGGACGAGTCAGACCGCATCGGGAAACTCTACAACCATGTCCGCAAGGAGATCGAGGATCTGCTGATCAACAAGGCCTCGATTGAGGCATTCAAGTCACTCGTCGTCGGTGAACAGGTCACGCGCGAGATGATGAAGGAATGCCGTTTCGTCAATCAGGCTTATGCAGCGATGATCGCGAAGATCGCCTCGCGGCGTGAACACCTCAAAGCACAACTGGACAAAACCAAAGCCGAATGGGAGGAAGTACGGCAGAGTCCCGACAAGGAACTGCGGCGACAGAAATCGTTTGCCATGAGCCAATCTTATGGCGCGTGCCATTTTGACGAGGAACGCGGCAAATACGAGATGAAGTCCATCCTGGCCTTCATACGCATCTGGGCGCAAAACAAGACCGAGAACCGGTTTGGCTGGCTGCAGGCCCTCAACCGCGTGGTTTCGCGTGGCGAGCGCTCCAGCGGCTCGATTCTCTTTCTTGCCTTTCCGCAGGAACTCATCGTGAAGTTGGCCGAGCGCACCGGAGGGAAGTTCGTCCGGGTGCACGTGCCCAAACTTTACGAGGGATTCGTTCGCTCTGACTCCTCCGGCCGGGTTTTCCTGGTTGATCCCATCAATGGAGGACAGAAACATACGTTCCTGTTCAAGCTGAAGGACGGGAACATCCTCCTCGACGACAAACCCGAACAGACCCAGCCGGGTGCCTCATCCACACCTCAGACAGCGGAACCCGCTGTCGAAACCACATCGGACGACGACGTGGAATTTCCCGCGGTCTTGCCCGATGGAGATGTGAGCGATGTGCCCTGGGTCATGTGAGGCAGTAACCACTCTGGGCGGAATCCCTCGCGGGTTCCGCTCAGGGCCGAAAAAGGAAATATGAAACGGATTCTCTCTACCTTTATATACGGACTGTTTGCGGTCTCAGTGGCCGCGCAGCAGTTACAAGCTCCAGCTCAGAATGTGCTCCATATTGCCACGGCCCTGAACCATCTGACAGTGCTTGAATTTCACGAGCCGGTCACGATGGCGGCAGCCGGCAGTTCCGACTTCCAGATCGAGCGCCAGGACAACAAAGTGTTCGTCAAGCCGACGAAGCCGGGAGTGTCCACCGATCTTCTCGTCTGGACCGCATCGCGCCGCTTCGCCTACGAACTAGAAACAACGGAAGAGGTAAAGACCATGAACTTTGCTATTGATGCTGCCATTCCCGCTGCGCCGCCGGTTGTAAGCAGCAGCGCGGACGAACTCGCCGACATGATGCTGACCCGCGCGTTCCTCGGAGCAATCCAGATTCGTAGCAACGTGCGGACACGACCGAATGAGGTCAACATTCGTATCGAACAAGTATTCCGAACGCGCAGCACGGTTTACGTACACTACACGATTGAAAATGCCACCGCAGCGAGTTACCGCTCGAGCCTGCTAGCCGTGTGTGAATTGAAGCCGGAGCATTCGTCAGTCTCATTAGGGAGCATCGCGCACATGCAACTGGATTCTCGCGAGTTGAAGAGGCTAGGCGCAGCGACAGCATTGCCGTTACCGGTCGGCCATGTGGAAAGCGAGTCGGAAAAACTGGAACCGGGATCTTCGGTCCAGGGAGTCGTTGCCATCCGGCAAGATCTGAAGGGCCCGGCAGTGCTCCAGTTGGTATTTGACTCTGGAATCAAGGCGACGTTTGTGATGTGAGCATGAAACAGAATCCACAAATCGAAACCATGCGCGAGAGGCTCCAGAGTTACTTCGTGCAAGAGCGCGAACACACCATTCTCGCCTCATTGCGGCACTGGACCGAAGATCCTCTTAAGCCGCGGACTGAGAACGGCAGGTTTCGCTTGAACCCCGTTCTGCTATTACTGGCTGTGCTCATCACTTTCAGCGCGGGCA
>DATBVH010000086.1:0-3835 GCA_036515395.1 Candidatus Angelobacter sp. | reverse complement strand
TCTCTAAAGCGTAGGAGACTAAATGTTTTCTGTGATGCTGGTCTTACTGATGAGCGGCCTTATGGCGCAAGATGCCGTGAAGCAGATGTCGCCGAGACCGCTCAAATCTTCACATGAGGTAGCGTTGCCGGTTCCGTCCTTTAGTTCTTACGGTGACCCACAGTGCGATGAGAATCTGGCCATGTATCATCATCTGTGGACGGACAAGTATGGGCGAACAATCCTTTTGCGTTTTTCCCAATCCGGCGACGAAAGCACACTTTACAAGCTACCGGAGGAGTTTGCCGAATCGACGAGCTTTGTGGACTTCTCAGTCACGCCTCGCGGCGACGTGGAAGCCCTGGTAATTGATCAGGAGTTCCATCCCATCATATTTGGATTCGATTCAGAAGGCCATGTAAGCAGCCACGCACGATTGGAAACCCCAGAACATGTGACGGCACAACATATCAATGTTTTTCCCAACGGTACGGTGTTTTTTTCCGGATACTACAGAAGCGATGCTCCTGCAGCATTAGTCGACAGGGGATATGTAGGCTTGTTTCAGACATCAGGAAAACTGCTTAAAAGACTGGACCGGCTCAGCGAAAAAGCAAAACTGGAGCCGCCTGGACCGGGCCGTCCGGCAGAAAGCGCGACGACCATTGGCCGGGATGGCAATGTCTATTTGCTGACTGCCACCAAGGTCCTTGTCATTTCTCCGTCGGGAAAATTGCAGAGAGAAATCGCATTTACTAAGCCCAGCCCGGAGTTTTCCGCAATCACGGTGCAGTACTCTGACGGTTGGTTGGCGATTTCTTTTGCTAAATCCGGGAAGCCCGAAGTGCTGGTACAGTACCTGGTCGTGAATGCTTCAGACGGATCTCCGTTGGGCCTTTATGAGCCCACTGAAGAGACAGGTAATAATAACGTCTGCTTCTCGCGCCATAATGGTTTCCTCTTTCTGAAGTCCGAGCAGGGCAGGGTGAAGCTCGTCACTGCGCCGCTCCGCTGAAGTGTGATCAGGATAAGAGTGCTCGCAGGGGTCGAATGGAAAGTAAGATGCGGCGAGCCTCGTACTATTTGGTAAAAGCCTGGATCGCCGGAGAAGATTTCTCTCCGCAGTAGCACTAGCATCTCGGAGGAACCGTATGATTAAAAATAAAAAGCCCGCCATTGGCGGGCTTTTTTGCTGCCGAAATGCGGGTCGGGCAAATCGGCAGTGACGGAACTTTATAAGAAGTAGTCTTTGCGGCGGGCTGTCAACTGCTCCTTGTAGCGCCGCTCCAGCGCCGCAAAAAAAGCAATGAGGGCGAGCGAGAGACCGACGAAAATTACAGCCGACAAGATCTCATGTTCAGCCATCCAATGCGCCATGCCATAAGCGTAGAGTGTTTACCCGTCAGCTTCCAGTCACAGGGGTAATTAGGGATTCTAAAGGTCCTTAACTAACTGAGAAGATGGGCCAAAAGCGAGAGCACCATGTGGCGTTTCTCTGTAACAAGAGCATTGAAAATTGTCCTCTCATTCATTACATGGAGCGTGGCGCTTCCGGGCGCATAAACAGCAAGAATCAAGAAGCCGCGCCTCTTCCCTTTTAGTTACGATTGTTGAAATAGGATATTAACAATCAGGAGGAAGCATGATTCAGCGCATGTCGCATTCCGCAATCTTTGTTCTCGATCAGGATGTAGCCAAAGATTTTTACGTCAATAAACTCGGCTTTGAAGTGAGTATGGACCAATCCATGCCCAACGGCTTCCGCTGGCTCACGGTGAGTCCCAAAGGGCAGCCTGATCTCCAAATCATTCTCATGAAGGTCGCTCCGTCGCCGTTTGACGTTGCCAATGTGCAAAAAATCCAGCCGCAGGATGTAGAAACCATCGGCGGGCTGATGAAGAAGGGAGCTTTCGGCGCAGGGGTGTTCCAGACTGCCGACTGCCGCAAGACGTATGAAGAAATGAAGGCCAAAGGCGTGGAATTTCTTTCTCCGCCTAAAGATCAATTCTATGGAGTGGAAGCAGTGTTCCGCGATCCCTTTGGCAACTGGTTCAGCATGACCCAGCCTAAGCATATGTAACCCGAAATTGGATCGTGGGATCGTCTTTGTAAACAGGCGCTGCCTTTGAAATTTGCGTGCATCTAATCCAACTGGGAACGATTGCTTTCAGCTGCATGGCAACATTTCTTAGTAATGGCAAGCCAATTCGGCTCGACCACTATCCACCGAATCGCGCGGGAAGCAGTCCGGCAGTGATTCTGGTCCACGGCTCGGGCGGCCCTCTTCATGGTCTGGATCCTTTTGCCGGCCAGGCTGCGCAATTCGGTGTGCATGTATTTGTATTGCACTATTTTGAGCGCACAGGCCACAACTGGGTCGCGCCCAGCCAGATTGAGCCACACTTTCTTACCTGGCTTGAAACGGTTAAAGATGCCGTAAGCTTTGTTGCCGGCCAGCCCGGCGTCGATGCAAACAGAATCGGCCTGCTGGGCTTTTCCCTGGGTGCATTTCTCTCCCTTGCGCTGGCCACGCAGGATTCCCGAATTGCCGCCGTCGCTGAGCTTTTTGGCGGTCTGCCGGAGCAATTCACAAAGGACGCCGGCAATCTTCCGCCGATACTAATTCTTCATGGCGAGCAGGACACAACCGTTCCGATCGATCGGGCGCACGATCTCGAACGCATTCTGAAACAAAATAAAGTTTCTTATCAGATCAAAATTTATCCTGACCAGGGGCACGTATTCAGGGGCTTGGCACAGCTTGATGCCGTGCGTCGCGTGGCCCAATTTTTCAGGAACCATCTGCTCAAAGCTGCGTAAATGTTGAAATGCTGAGGATTTTTCTGAAGCAGCTAAATGCGCCCTTGCTGCATCAAAATAAGATCGTAGTCCGAGTGGGGTCTCTATTAACGACTATTCAGCAGTATCTGCCAATTCCCAGAATAAGGAACAGGGCCAGGGCGAAATGTCGAGCATCGACAAAGTAACCGCTGCTGAAAGCTCATTCACCCCGCAGCTGGTAGGAACTTGGGAATGGGATCCCGCTGATAACACCAGCCGCCTGTCTCCTGAGCTCTTCCGGTTGTTTGGTACTAGCGCGTTCGATCCTGACCATGCTCAAGTATGGGCTTCCCGGGTATTTCCTGCTGATTGGGCAAATGTTCAGCAGAAGATGCAAGAAGGAGCCGAGACCGGTAACATGGAATTTGAATACCGGTATCAGCACCCTGAGGCTGGTCTACGGTGGTTATATTGCAGAGGCGCCAGACTTCACGACGAGTCGCGCATATTCGGGTTAGTGATGGATATAACTTCTAGCAAGCTGGCGAGTGAGACATCACGGCAAATCGAGGAGCGCTACCGCGTCATCGTGGAGACAACACCTGAATGCGTTAAAGTGGTCGACCGGGACGGCACCGTGCTGCACATGAATTCGGCCGGTTTAGCAATGGTGGGGGCGGAAAGCCCTGATGCTGTCCTGGGTAAGAGTGTGTACACCTTAATTGCTTCCGAAGATAGAGACCGATTCCGTGAGTTCAACGAACATATCTGCCGCGGAGAAAAGGGGTCGTTGGAATTCGATCTCGTGGGACTTCAGGGCGTCCGGCGCCACATGGAATCCCATGCCGCCCCCATGCAAGCTGCGGACGGAACTACGGTGCAACTTGCGGTTACGCGTGACGTCACCTCGCGTAGCGAAGCTGAAAAGTTACAGCGCCGCCTGGCTGCGATCATCGAGTCTTCTGAGGATGCCATCGCCAGCAAGGACCTGAACGGAATCCTTACAAGCTGGAATAAGAGCGCCGAGCGTCTGTTCGGCTACACAGCGGAAGAAATCATTGGCCTGCCAGTAACG
>DATBVH010000085.1:0-3427 GCA_036515395.1 Candidatus Angelobacter sp. | reverse complement strand
AGTTGCAATGCTCAGCACTGCCCAGAAACAAAATTTGGCCACCGTGCGACCGGGCAAAGATTCAAAGGGGGCCAGCACTTTCACCAGGATTTCCAGCAAAACCAGGTTGAGCAGGATCGCCTCAATGAAATCAACTACTGAGTAGGTAATCACAAAGGCATTCGCGCTGCCGAACTGCTCTACCGCCGCAGTAAGAATGGAAGCGCTAGTCATGTAGAACAGGTAATAACTAAAGACTTTCCAATGTTGAAAAAACTGCTTACGTTTGACCAGAGCGCCGCATGCCACCATCTCACAAACAATGGTGACATACCAGAACACGTAATCAAACGTAAGCAGCTGATGTTTCATGAATCGTTTTCTTATTGAGCGCTGTTAAGAGCGCTCGTGGGCGGCATGGGAATAGGACCAGCCGGACCTGAGGGGCCCTGAACGATCGGACCCGTGAGCGAACCTACCGTAAGCGCAATTCCAAGAATAATGTCAATCATTAGGGAACCTTCCTTAGTGCCCCGAATTACAGTCTCTCGAGGGTGAGTCGACGTATAGCAAGCCCGCGTGTGGCTAAGGAAGTTCTAATTCCCGTTCCACAATGGTACTCTTTACACGTCCATTACATATTATTTCGGCATTTGGCGCTCTCAGCCATATACCCTAAGGACCTGTCCTGAGGTCACTTGCATTAGGTTTCCTTATGAAACAGCGAAAAATTTGTAAGCTGCTGACATCAAACAGCTTAGCCATAAATTACTGTTTAAAATCGTACTTTCTCAGACCTGTGATAATAAAGAAGATGTTACCTCTGAGGTTCTCGTTAATTTTGATGGTCTTAGCGTCGCTCTTCCCCTGCCACGCTCAACAGGTTTCCGCCAATGCAGGGACTTCGGGCGGGCTGGGAAAAGTGGTTTTTCCCAATTCCTGCTCTTCTGCGGCACAGGCGGTTCTTGTGAAAGGAATTGCACAACTCCATTCTTTCCAATACGCCGCCGCGGAAAGCGCCTTTACCGACGCCACATATGCGGATTCCCGTTGCGCCATGGCTTACTGGGGTTTGACCATGTCCAGCTACCGCCCGCTGTGGGACGGAGCGGACCAAAAAGCTCTCAACAAAGGCCGGCATTTCCTGGATCAAATCCAGAAAGACTGGCCGGTTAGCCGGCGCGAGCGCGAATACATTAACGCCATTGCAATCATCTTCAGTGACAATCGCCGGCTGGGCGATGAACGCATTGCGGACTACAGCCGCGCCATGGCCGAGATTGCAAAACATTATCCTGACGACGGAGAAGCCCAGGCCTTTTACGCTTTATCTCTTCTGGCGCTGCCGCATGACGACACGAAAACTCGCGAGCATGTGATCGCCATTCTAAACAAACTTATGTTGTCTCAGCCGGAGCATCCCGGCGCTGTGCACTACCTGATCCACGCCGCAGACACCGCGGAGCTTGCGCCGCAAGGACTGGAAGCAGCGCGCCGCTATGCCAAAATCGCTCCCGACTCCTCGCATGCTCTACACATGCCGGCGCACATCTTTGTCCGGCTGGGTTTGTGGCAGGAGTCAGTCGATTCCAATCTCGCTGCTGCTGCCGCCGCTGCCGAAGCAACCAAAAACCACATGGGCGAGGCACAATATCAGTTTCACGCCATGGATTTTCTTGATTTCTCATACCTGCAACTGGGCGAAGAAGCCAAAGCGCAACAGGTCATCGACGACCTGAATAAAGTTACGGGCGCCTCAGATAGTTGGATCAAAAACTTGCGCGTGATTCTCAGCACCCGAAATCTGCTGGAACTGCATCGCTGGAAAGACGCTCTGGCGTTTACTCCTCAGGGTGACGCTTTCGAGTTTCAGCTGGTGTACGCGTTGCGTTCCATTGCTGCGGCACGTACTGGCGATTCCCATGCAGCGAAGGAGAATTACAAGAACCTAAAAAAAGCCTTGAAGCAAAAAGCCGGGAAAGACCGCCTGGAAGATTATCGCCGCCAGGAAGTTGAAGCATGGGTGGCATTCTCCAAGGGCGACAATAAAAAAGCCGTGAAGCTCATGCGCTCCGCCGCTGACAAGCAGGATAAAGAAGACTCCGGCGACTTCACCGTGCCCGCGCGAGAGATGCTGGCCGACCTGCTCATGGAACTGCATCAGCCGGCACAGGCGCTGAGCGAATATGAAGCCGCTCTCAAAATCTCGCCCAACCGTTTTAACGATCTTTATGGCGCCGCCACGTCCGCGCAAACGGCCGGTGATTCCAGCAAAGCAAAAACTTATTACAGTAAGCTGCGGGAGAATTGCCCGGCCAAGGCTGATCGGCAAGAATTACAAAAGATGAAGCTGGCCGCTGCCGGCAGCAACTGACGCCGGGCTATTTAAACCAGCTTCGCGCGAGTTGCGCTTCTTCATAAATCGAACGCAGCGCAAGCCGTGTTTCGTTCACCAACAATGAGCAGCCCAGGGTCAAGCCAACAAAACCGATTGTCCCCAGCACAAAGCTGATGATCACGATCAGTTCAAAAGGCCACTTATGTTGGATGGAAATCACACCCGCGCCCAGCAGAGAAATTACACTGGCGGCGGCAAAGCAGCCAATCGCGCTATAGAAGAAGCTCATCGCGCGTACCAGCAATGCGCCCCGCTTTTCCAGTCGATCGAGGTGGGTTACCCACAAGGTCCGCGTAGCGGGATCAATCTCCGCTCCGTGCAGGTCCTTTACCAGTGTTCGCGTACGGTCCACTACTCGGGCCAGGCGGTTGCCTGTACCCAGCGAGAGCAGTGACGCCGCGTTGGTAAACACGGCCGGAGCAGCAATCAGCGTGAGGACTGCAAAAGGACTGTCCGAGACAGGCGTAAGCATCGCCTCTAGTATGCAGCCTGCCCGCGCTCATGTGAAGCTATTACGCCGCCTTACGCCGCGATTGCGTTCTCCTGGACCGCGTAGCTAAACCGGATTTCTTGCGCGTGCGCGCGGCGCTCTTTGCCTGCCGTGAAAGCGCGCTGTGGGAAGCTGCTGAGCGCGGCTGACGCTTAAGTGCCGCCCGGCTGCTGCGTGATCGCTGAGCCGACACGGCTTTCTTTTTGCGGCTGTGGCCGCGGCTGCTGTCGCGCGCTGCTGCCTTGCGAGTCTTTTCTGAGACGCTGCCTTTCTTCGGCGGAGCCAAGTCGACTCCCGCGCGGCGCGCCTTGGAAAGCCCTATGGCCACGGCCTGCTTGGCTGAAGCTGCGCCATGTTTGCCTTCACGGATGTGGTGCATTTCCTCGCGCACGAACTCACCGGCCTGCGTGCTCGGTGCTTTGCCCGCACGCTTATCCTGACGCGCCCGCTTCAGCGTCGTCTGTTCAGGCATACACAAATCCTCCGGAGACGTCAATTCACGCAACGACAATGCCAGAATGCCGCACCGCACCTGCTCCTCGTGATCGCAATGTTGATGA
>DATBVH010000084.1:0-3154 GCA_036515395.1 Candidatus Angelobacter sp. | reverse complement strand
CAATGAACTCTCCAGACTGCGCTGGGCTTCACGGACGTTAGGATCTACTGGCACAGTCGGCTTTTCCTGCTTTTGTTCAGCCGCTTGGGGGTTCAGCAGCTTGGCCACAAGCTCTTCTGTTTGTCGAACCGATAGCTGCTTCTCGATGATTTCGCGTGCGGCCCGCCCCAGATGTTCCGGAAATCCAGCCAGCGCTAATAGAACCTTTCCATGACCGAAACTTAGTGCGCCCGCTTCCAGAGCATTCTGCACATCTTCCGGCAGCTTCAACAGACGGATAAAGTTCGCGATGCTGGCTCGATCTTTGCCGGTCCGCGCGGCAATCTGCTCTTGCGTGAGTCCGAATTCGCGGCTCAGCCTTTCAAAGGCCCGGGCCTGTTCCACCGGATTCAGGTCCTCGCGCTGCAAGTTTTCAATAATTGTGATCTCCATGGCTTGCTCGTTGGAGAGTTGGCGAACCACGGCGGGAATCGTCGTCTTACCGGCGCGTTTTGATGCATGCCAGCGCCGTTCACCCGCGACAAGCTGGTATCGTCCATTGGCTACCGGCCGCAATACTACAGGCTGCACAACACCGCTTGCCCGTATCGACTCCGCCAGTTCCTCAAGCGCAGCTTCATTGATTCGCCGACGAGTCTGATAAGGGTTCGGATCAATGCTATCGATAGGGACTTCCTGCGGTCCTGCGGAGGCTTGGGCCGCCGGCATGGCGATTGGCGGATTCATTGGCCGGCTTGGCAGAAGAGATTCCAAACCGCGTCCCAGGGCTTTGCGCTTGTCGTTCATTTTGTCATTGATCATGATTCATTTACTCGCTTGAGTTCATTGCTGCTGGGAAAGTCTTCAGTTTGATCGGCTGGCGCTAGCGATGGATATTGCTCCGTGCTCGCTGCCGCAGTTTCAACTGCTACGGGATTCATTCGGCGATGCATGATCTCCTTGGCAAGGCGTATATAGCTTTCTGCGCCGCGTGAGCGCACATCGTAGAGTAGCGCCGGCTTGCCATAGCTTGGCGCCTCAGCTAGGCGGATATTGCGAGGAATGATCGTTTCCAGCAGCTTGTCGCCAAAATGGCGCTTCAGCTCCTGCGTGACCTGCTGGGCCAGATTCGTGCGATCGTCATACATCGTGAGAACCACTCCTTCGATCGTTAACCCGGGGTTGAAACTCTGGCGCAGTCGCTCAATGGTGTCCAGAAGCTCGCTTACGCCTTCCAGCGCAAAGTATTCGGCTTGCATGGGAACGAGCACGGAATCAGCGGCAACCAGCGCGTTTAGGGTGAGCAAATCCAGCGCAGGCGGGCAATCCAGGACAATGAAATCAAATTGCTCTCGAACTGATTGGAGGGCATTCCGCAGACAGAATTCCCTGTTTTCTGCGCTCACCAGCTCAATATTTGCCCCGATCAGGTTCTTGTGGGATGGAATCAGACTTAAGCCTTCAAGCTCCGTGGATACGACCGCTTCGGCAGCTGTAGCTTCGGCGGTAAGAAGATGGTAGGTGCTAATGCGCTCTGGATCTCGGGCAAAGCCCAGTCCGCCAGTGGAATTGGCTTGAGGATCACAATCAACCAGCAGAGACCGAACCTCTGCGGCAGCAAAGGACGCTGCAAGATTGATTGCAGTAGTGGTCTTTCCCACTCCGCCTTTCTGGTTCGCAACAGCGATTACTATACCCATGAATTTTGAAGAATCGACGAGAACCTAATCTCATGAATGTAGACGAGTGCAGGACGAATATGCAACGCCGCAAAATGGTGCATTGTTCTACGTGGAACAAGGGTCAGGCGTTCGGCATATTGTTCCACGTGGAACGTTATTTACTCGGCAGGTTCGTGGCTTTGTGATTTCCCACTTCATATTGGAAGACATGGAATTTACGTCATTCTGCTCGTACAATTAATTACAAACAAGCTATATCCGACCACTTTTACTATCGTGGTTCTAGGTGCCAGCATCTTAGACAGAATTTGCCAAATCTGATGTTGAGGTGTTAACCACTATGGTTCGCTTATGACTAATTTCCCACTCTGCTTCAGATAGGCGCTTTTTCAGTGATTTAACTCTGAGAAATTTATCCATACTTACGTACTTTGCTCCACTTTTACGTTTTTGACACCCACCAAGAGTTCGCGTGCGCTGCTGCAAGGAATCTGCGCAGGCTCATCCCAGCTCACTTCGGTTCCCATTTTCCGGGCTGACTCAACCTGCCCAGAGCCAATCATCAGCGCAACTCGCCCACCCTCTTTCTTCGTTATCTCCAAGGCTAACGACAGAGCTTTCTCGAACTTCTCAACTGCTCGCAGCATAACCAGATCGGCTGTTTCTGGATAGCTCTCGGCTCGATCACTGAATACCTTCACATTTTTCAGCTCCAGGATGCGGACCAATTCCCTAAGGAATGTTGCCTTTTTTTGCTGGGACTCAATCAAGGTCACTTGGACATCCTGAGCAAGCATGGCAAAAGGGACTCCGGGAAAGCCAGCACCTGATCCCAGGTCGATTGCTGTTTGCGGCCGCTTCTGCTCCAGCAGGTATTTGGCAGCAAATAAAGACTCGCCAAAATGGCGTGGCACGATTTCGTTGGGCTCGCGTATGGCGGTCAGGTTGATGCGGGCGTTCCACTTCAGCAATAGATCGATATACGTCGATATGCTGCGAAGCCGCGATTCATCGAGCTGAATAAAGGGTTGGAGCAACTTTGCAATAGCAGCTATTTCCACGCATCCCATCGTAAATTAGTTGGGCAGTAACTTCTTCACCAAGCCGGAATCCGCAGGCAGAGAATCGAACAATTCGCGGACCGTGCGCTTGAGCACCGGATGAACGATGGCTGGCGCAATCTCCGCCAGCGGCTCCAGTACGAAGCGTCGCTGCTGCATGGCTGGATGGGGGACTGTCAACTCCGGCGTGTCCAGCACGTCATCGCCAAAAAATACGATATCGATGTCAATGGTGCGCGGGCCCTTGGGCTCGGTGCGAATCCTGCCCATGGATTGCTCAACCGCCAGCATGCGGCCCAGAAATGCCAGCGGCATCAGCTCCGTTTCTATTGCCAAGGCACAGTTCAGGAACCAGGGCTGCTCGGTCTGGACCTCTACCGGCTGGGTTTCATAATAAGCAGACACCTTCCGGATCACGCCCAATTCACCTAG
>DATBVH010000083.1:0-8542 GCA_036515395.1 Candidatus Angelobacter sp. | reverse complement strand
ATATCGTTGCCGGCATGCCGCAGCTTGCACACGTGGGCGCGATGTGCGGAATCGTGGCCGTAACGCGCATTGCGGGCAAGCCCGCCAAGGCGGTCAATAAGAACCACATCCCCGGCTGCACTTACTGTGAGCCGCAGATCGGCAGCGTGGGCCTCACGGAAGCGAAAGCCAAAGAAGCGGGGCACCAGGTGAAGGTGGGCAAATTCCCGTTCACCGCCAACTCAAAAGCCACCATCATCAATAACCATGAGGGCTTTATTAAGGTTGTGTCCGATGCCAAGTACGGCGAGATTCTGGGCGTGCACATCATCGGCCCGGTGGCGACGGAGTTGGTTGCCGAAGCGGTGACCGCGCTGGAACTGGAAGCCACAGTTGAAGACATGATGTTTACCATCCACGCGCATCCCACAGTTTCAGAAGGCATGCTTGACGCCTTTAGCGCGGTGGAGGGCAAGGCGATTAACGCTTAGGCTTGTGTGTAATCCCGAACCCGCGACACGAGCGGCGCTAAATCTAACGATGGCTTGGGAGCGGGTGAGGGAACCCTATCATCGCCGGACATCGTGGGTTCGTACGTCTTTAGTTAGGAATGCGAGGCGTTTTTTCACTCAATCGTCCTTAATCAATCTTGCATTTCGGACAATTGTAGGGTTCCCTCGCTCCGTTCGGGATTTCAGAAAAAGCAGTTGCCAATTGCTAGCTGCTCGAGGAAACACTTCCTGCCTCCGCAGTATCAAAGCAAGTAGGAGGGCCCTGCCATGCCTATCGATCCAGTTTGCAAGATGGAAATATCCATCGCTGACGCTGCAGCAAGCCATGACTATCACTCCGAAACCATTTATTTTTGCTCCATTGACTGCCTGCACAAATTTGAGCGCGATCCCGCCGTTTACATGGATGACATGAGCGACGAAGAACGCATCGCGTGAAAAGCAAGCTGGTTGATTTTGCGTGCCCCTTTGTCGTAGGCTCGCTGAGTTTCTGGGTGCCCATTCTCTTGGTGCGTCTGGTCTTTGGTCCGGGCTGGGGCGTGATGTTCACATTGCTGCCACTCACGGTTGTGCTGCCTGTGTTTTCCTGCTTCGTGCTGGAATCATTCGCCGAGAAGTGGAACCGGACGCGCCCTGTCATTGCCTGCGCCATGGTCACCGGCATCTGGGCTACAGCCGCATTCTGGATTACTTTGGCACAAACGTTTGGGCCCGGCGAAGGATTCCACATAGCCGGCGCGTGGACGTATGTGGGTTTGATGACCGCATTCTTCCCCCTGAGTGCTCTCCTCATGTCTACTTATGATGGCTCGCTTTTTGCTGTGCTGCTGACCAGCGCCTCGCTCTTCGTGTTCGCACTTGCCGGCCGGACTTTCCAGCCTTTTCTAAGCCGTTGCATCATTTTCGGAAGCCGGTAAGATCTATCCTTTAGCTCGCGTTATGGCTAATTCTCAGAGCCTTCTTGTTACCAAAGTGATGGTCTGAAGTAACAAATCAATAGGCAATCTAATTTGTGTACGCCATGATGTTGGCATGCCCAAGCGCCGTGAAAGACGTCTTACCGTCCCGATTGCCGTTAGGCTTTGGGGACTCGATCGCGAGGGCAAAGTGTTTTCGCAGAACGCCAAGACCCTCGACATTGCCAGCAACGGCGCCCGTCTTTTTGGCGTGACTGCCGCGCTGGAGCGCGGCTTCATCGTCGGCCTGCAATGCGGAAATATGCGCGCCCGGTTCATGGTGGTCTGGGTGGGCGAGAAAGGCAGCCCGCGTGAAGGACAGATCGGCCTGCGGGCCGCCGAAAATGGCATATGGAGCGTCGCGCTTCCTAGAGCTTCCGACGATGATTACTCTGCCTGGCTGGCTGAAAATTACCTTGAAGCCGAAACGGCTGTCTGAATTCCGGCCTTCGCGCCCTATGCCCCCTCGATTGCCATACAATTAGTTAGATGGCCTTGCGCGTGATCAACGTCCTCTACCTCGGCCGCGTGGATTACGCCATTGCGCTGGAGCTGCAGCAGACGCTTGTCCGCCTGGTAAAAGAAAAGCGCATCACCCACACGCTCTTGCTGCTGGAGCATCCGCCGGTCATCACGATGGGCCGGAATAGCGCCCCGCAAAACATCGTCGCATCACGTGAGTTCCTAGCCACCAACGGCGTTGAGCTGCATGAGACCGATCGCGGTGGTGATGTTACGTTCCATGGCCCCGGCCAGCTCGTCGGATATCCCATTTTCGACCTGCGCGCCTTTGAGCCGCGCATTGGTGCGGTTGATTTTGTCCGCAAGCTGGAAGAGGTTCTCATTCGCGCCTGCGGTGATCTTGGGGTAGTTACAGAGCGCATCCAGGGCCTTACCGGCGTGTGGACGCAGAATGAAGTTCCCGGAAAGATTGCCGCTATTGGCGTGCATATTTCGCGCGCAGTTACCTCGCATGGCTTTGCGCTGAACGTAAATACCAACCTGGACTACTTCAAACTGATCGTTCCGTGTGGCATCACGGATAAACCCGTGACCTCTTTAGAGCAGGAGATGGCGCACAGTCCACTCAGTCGCGATAAGAAAGCGCCCCCGCTTGAGGATTTGTCCCAGCAGGTGGCGCGCAACTTTGGACGTGTGTTTGAAGCGCAGACACTCTGGCTGGAGTCTCTGGATGCGCTGCTCTCAATGTCTGAGCACGACACAATCCCCGCCAACCAGGACACGCCTGCCCGCGCACCAGAAGAAATTCGGCGGCTAACGGGCGAAAAAGACACGTTTATCGTCTAGCTGCACAAACTCCGCGGCAGCAACCTTCATCCTACTTATAGGTATGCCCAGCCAACATCGAAAGCCGTATATTGAAGCCCACGAGCAGGTCAGGAAATCTGGCGGGCTCAATCTTTGGTTCAGCCGTTTTGCCAGCGAAACCGCGCAGATCGTGGGGCACCCTTATATGTTCCTGTTCGCCGTGGTGGTTCTGGTGCTTTGGGCCGCGAGCGGGCCATTTTTCCATTTCTCTGATACCTGGCAGCTCATCATTAATACCGGCACCACAATCGTTACGTTTCTTGTGGTCTTCCTCATCCAGAACACGCAAAACCGCGACGCCAAGGCGCTGCACCTGAAGCTTGACGAACTCATTCGTTCTCACCATCCGGCAAACGACGATCTTATCGATATCCAGAAGCTTTCCGACGAAGAGCTGGATGAGCTGGAAAAGCGTTACGAGAAAATCCGCAAGGCCTGCGAAGCGCGACGGGCCGGCAAACCGCCCCAAGTCGCGGTTCAGCATGATTCAAACAATGGCGCAAAGCAGGATGCTCCGGCTAAAGCCAAACAGAAAACCCCTGCTGCTTGACTCCACGCTCCCGCGCCGTAGGCGTGCCTTGCTTTCCGTAACCACAATATGCAAGCAAAGCTTTACATCGGTACGGCCGGCTGGAACGTTCCTGGAATTCACGTCCAGCATTTTTCTCGTGAAGGAAGCCATCTTGTCCGATATGGCAAAAAGCTGAACTGCGCGGAGATCAACTCCTGTTTTTATCGCGAACATAAACCGGAGACGTATCAGAAGTGGGCAGCTTCAGTTCCTGAGAGCTTTTGTTTTGCAGTAAAAGCTCCGCGAACCATCACGCATGAAGGCGAATTGCAGGCCAAGAACCAGGATGCGTTAGTACGTTTTCTGCAGCAGACCAGCGCGCTCGGGGAAAAGCGCGGCCCGGTGCTTTTACAACTCCCGCCTAAGCTGGCTTTTACCAAAGCGACCGTTGTGGATTTCTTCAGCATGTTTCGCGCACTCTATCAAGGCCCCGCTGTTCTAGAACCACGCCATGTGAGCTGGTTTGGCACGGAACCTGATTCAATCTTGCAGGAATTTAACATCGCGCGTGTTGCGGCTGATCCAGCGCTTGCGCCCCAGGCTGCGCAACCTTCCGGCTGGCCGGGGCTTGTTTATTTTCGTCTTCATGGATCGCCCAGACGATATTATTCTGCTTATTCCCATGATTTTTTAACGTGCTTGGCAGAAAAGTTGTCGTGTCTCCCAAGATCGACAACATCAGCGTGGTGCATCTTTGACAATACCGCCTCCGGCGCCGCCCTCGGCAATGCGCTGGAATTGATTTTGCGAATTAAAGAAAGATCTAACCGTTTAACGTGAAAGATGGTCTTCGCTTCTGAGTGCTAAACTAGAAACGTCTGTATGGCCACAAAATCCAAATCTGCAAAAGATTCTCCTGCCAAAGCATCGGCAAAAAAACCGTCGCTGAACGGCACCCGCGACAATGGCCCGTCCGGAAATGGCGCGTCTGTTAAGCCCTCTGCCGTCCGCGTGAACCAGTACGGTATCCCAGACTGGCGGCTGGAGCAGCCGGAATTTGAAGTCCGCGAAGTAAACGATGGCCCCGAGATCCATTACGAAATCAAGGGCAAGCTCAACACACCGGTGCCGCCCATTCGAGAATCGAAATACTTAAATAAAGAGCAGCATCTGGAACTTTACCGCTGGATGGTGATGAACCGCCGCATGGAAGTGGCGCTGGAAAATCTTTACAAGCAGAGCAAGGTTGTGGGCGGAGTTTATTTCGGCCTGGGACAGGAAGCATGCTCCTGCGCTTCGGCTTACGCGCTTGGCCCAGACGATTGGTTTGCGCCCATGATCCGCAACCAGGGCGCGCAGCTTGTACGCGGCTTCCACTCGCGCGACATCATGATGCAATACATGGCCAAGGCCGGCTCGCCGACCAAGGGCAAAGACGGCACGTCTCACTACGGCGACATTGAGAAGCGCAACATGGTTTCGCCCATCTCCATGCTGGGCGACCTGCTGCCGGTGATGGCCGGTGTCTCGCTTGGCGCGCGCCTTCAGGGCAAAGAGCTGGCCTGCCTCACATGGATTGGCGATGGCGGGCAATCCACCGGCGTGAGCTATGAAGGCATCAACTTTGCCGCAGTGCGCAAGCTTGGTCTGGTGCTGATTATTGAAAGCAATCTCTGGGCTTATTCCACGCCCACCGAATATCAGGTCAACGTGAAAGACCTGGCCAATCGCGCTATCGGCTACGGCATGCCCGGCGTAATCATTGACGGCACCGATGCCTGCCAGGTCTATGACGCGACCTATGAAGCCGTGGAGCGCGCCCATCGCGCCGAAGGGCCGACCTTGATCGAGGCGAAGTTGATGCGCATGAAAGGCCATGCCATCCACGACGCCGCAGCTTACGTCCCAAAAGAAATGCATGAGTTCTGGCGCAAGCGTGACTGCATTGATCGCTTCCAGAAATATTTGCTGGAAAAGAAATGGCTCACGCCCGAACAGGACAAAGAAATGATCGCGGCGATTGAGAAAGAAATTGACGCCGAGCGCGAATTTGCCGAAAACTCTCCAATGCCTGAAGGCCACACCGCAGCGGAAGGCGTGTATTGCGAAGACGGCTGCCACACGATCAAACCGAAGTACGCCATGCCGCAGAAAGCGCGACGCAGTGAAGGCAAGCTGAAGGAGACGGAGGCGGCGATACACTTCAAGTAATTCGTCATGAATACGACAGAGTCCTCTAAGGCTGACCAGATTGCCATCCATTGTTTAACTCTTCTACAGAGTTTGCTTGGCGGACTTGTGCGTCTTAAAGATGCACAGATTGGTTTCGTCATTGCCCAACACATTTTTAAAGAAAGTAAAGTTACAACTGAAAAACTAGGTGAAATAGAAATACCGGATCATTTTGATCGCGGTGCTTTTGGCTACATTGTCACCGCTTCTTTAGTCGTTTACTGCGTCTCGCTGTTTGATGTTTTCCTTTCTGATCTTACGAGGGTCCTGCTTTTCAATAATATCGCGGCTCTTGGTAAGAGCTGTGTAGTACCAATCGAAGTTTTAGCTTCCTCCACAGCAAGAATTGAGATAATAAAAAAAGAAGTAGAGAAGAGAGTCAGAACCGTTTCTTATAAAAGCTTTGAAGAACGTGTGGAATTTCTACAAACAATCTTCGGGCTCAGTTTTCGCCTTGATGAGGAGGAGAAATCAATCCTCCGCCGCATCTCGAATCTAAGAAATCGGATTGTGCATGATCAGTCAGTAAATTTACTTGATATAGATCAAGAACTCGTTCTTTCGCTCCGAGCAAAGGCCGACCCTAAAAGTCCTGTGCCAGTAGAGTGGGAGGATATAAATAACGCGGATAGGCTGTTCATTAAGCTGTCCAAACGCATTATCCACTCCGTTTGTGCAGATGTGCTTAGGGTTAAAATCCAGAAATTGTAAGTATGACCAACAATAGAGACAAGAGCTCGATAACCAACAGAAGCCAATCATGCCTCTAGCAACGTACTTAGAAGCAATCCGGCAGGGACTCTGGGAAGAGATGGAGTCCGACCCCAGCGTCTTCTGTATTGGTGAAGACATTGGCATTTACGGCGGCGCGTTCAAAGTGACCGATGGCTTTGTCCACCACTTTGGCACGCAGCGCGTGATTGATACGCCCATCGCCGAATCCGCCATCGTTGGCGCGGCGTTTGGTACTGCGCTTACCGGCATGCGGCCGGTGGCCGAATTCCAGTTCATGGACTTCATCGGGTGCGCCTTCAATCAGATCGTGAACATGGTGGCCAAGTCGCATTATCGCTGGGGCGCGCCTGCTCCGCTCGTCCTGCGCGGGCCGTGCGGTGGAGGCGTGCACGGTGGTCCGTTCCACTCACAGAATCCCGAGATGCATTTTGTGCACACGCCCGGAATGAAAGTTGTTGCGCCGGCGACGCCAAGCGATGCCAAAGGCCTGATCAAGTCGGCCATTCGAGACAACAACCCCGTCCTTTTTCTCGAACACAAGTTTCTCTATCGCCGCATTAAAGAAGATGTGCCGGAAAGCGATTACGCAGTTCCCATCGGCAAGGCGCGTTTGCATCGTGAAGGCCGCGATCTCAGCATCATTACTTACGCCGCGATGGTCCATACCGCGCAGGAAGCCGCCGATATCCTGGCCAAAGAGGGAATTGAGGTCGAAATCATTGATCTGCGCACGCTCTGCCCGCTCGATCGCGAAGCCATTACACAGACCGTGAAGAAAACTAACAAGGCCATCCTTCTGCATGAAGATACCAAGACCGGAGGTCTGGCCGGCGAACTCGCGGCCATCATCAATGAAGAAGCATTTGACGATCTGGATGGTCCCATCGTCCGCATCACCGCGCTCGATACGCCGGTGCCATTCTCTCCGCCGCTAGAGCATTTCTTTTTGCCCAAGGTGGAAGATGTGGTGAGAGAAGCGCGGAAGCTGCACAAGTATTAAAGGCCAAGAAAAATTAGCCGCGAATTTACGCGAATGAACACGAATCAGAAATTTTTCATTGTTTGATTCGCGCGTTTTCGCGTTTATTCGCGGCCGTAATTTCTGCAATAGGCTCTCTCACCGTTCCCTTCGGCAAGCTCAGGGTCACGTTCGAGATTTCAGAAAAAGCTTATTGCCCGCTCACCACCGGCAACTCCACATAGCTCGGCTGTCCCGGCGCATGATAAATCCGCTGCGTGGCTTTTTTGTAATCTTCCGGCTTGGCCCAGAAAATATTCGGAACAAACGTCTGCGGATTGCGATCGTATAGAGGGAACCAGCTTGACTGCACCTGCACCATGATGCGGTGGCCGGGTAGAAAGACGTGGTTCGTCGTCGGCAGTTCAAAGCGATAGACGAGTGGTGTATCGGCTTTGATCGGCTTAGGCGTTTCCAGGCTTTCGCGATAACGTCCCCGGAAAATATCCATCGCTACCGCGAGTTGATATCCGCCCATCTGCTCTTGTCCGGCAACTTCGTCAGGATAGACGTCAATCAATTTGACTACCCAGTCAGAATCCGTGCCGCTGGTCGAGGCTACAAGGTTCGCTATCGGCTGCCCGCTGATTTTTACCGCAGAGGTGAGCGCGTCTGACGTGAATGCCAAAACATCTGTCCTGCCAGAAGCTTCACGCTGATCGTCGACGAGCCACAGCGGCCACGTCAAACCTTTCTCAATGTCAGAACCCACAGGTCGTGTGGGACGCGCGCGGAATGGCACAGGCTTTGCAGGATCGGAGACATACTCTTCATAAGCAGTATCGCCTGCTTTCGGCGCAGAGAATCCCGCTTTCATCCCCGCAATGAGATAAAGCGGCGTGGATTTAGGCGCACATCCGCCGGCGCAGCCTGAAGGCCATACGTTCAACTTGCGCCATGTATTGGTGCCGGTTTCAAATGCAGATACCGGCGGCACGTCAGCCTTCGGCACGTCGTCTTTCAGGTAATGGTCCAGAAAGGGCCGCAGGATCTGCTGCCGGAAATACAGCCCTGTATCACTGTTGAATTTCAACGCGCCCAGCGTGCTGCCATCTCCGATTTCCTGACCGTGGTGCCATGGGCCGATGACCAGAAACACCTTGTCGTTGTCCTTGTCCTTCGGCTTAATCGCTTTATACACGGCCATTGCACCGTAAATATCTTCCTGGTCCCACAGGCTATCCACCAGCATTACGGGAACTTTCAACGGCTGCGCGGCAAGAATTTTGTCTACGGCCTGGTCTTGCCAGAATGCGTCATAACTGGGATG
>DATBVH010000082.1:0-5868 GCA_036515395.1 Candidatus Angelobacter sp. | reverse complement strand
GAGAGCGTCAGCATTGGCCTGGAATTGTCCCTGCAATTGTGTGAGCGCCTGCATGTTTGCCGGTTGCTGTTCCGGCATTTCACCCAGGTGACGCATCTTAAAAGCGCTTAAGCGGGCTTCCTGCTGCTCAAGATTTTGTTTCGCTTCTTTGAGTTGAGCATCAAGAAATTCTGTTGTGTCCTGCGACTGCTGTTCACGGCTCTTGACGTTCCATTCAATAAAACTGGCGGCAAGCTGGTTGGCTACCTGCGCCACCTGCTGGCGCTGGCGGCCCTCATATTCGATAGTGAAAGCGCTTAATCCAGAAGATGAGCCTTGCTTCACGGTGATGGTGATGTCCTTGCGCATGAGATCAATGAGTTCTTCGCGCGAGATTTTTCCCCGCAACTCAGGATAGAGGTGCATGTCATCGATAATCTGCTGCAGGCGTGTAGTACTGAGTACCTGCTGCGTAATGGTCGTCAGGCGCTGGCCGGGATCGGAATTCACCGTAGGGCTAACGTATTTCTCCGACACCTTCTGGGGATCGACAAGGATCGTCGTGGTGGCCTTATAGCGATCCGGCATCAGGAGCACGATGGCGAATCCCACGAGCGAAAGCATTGCAGTACCAAAAAGAATCCACCCGCGATAGTGCCGAATGGTATGCCAAAAAGCCATCAGCTGGTTTGTGTTCTCGTTATTGGTTGCTTGATTCATTGTTTCTCCCCGATTCATTCATCCCTGCCTAATGGCCTTACCGGAAATGCAGAGGCGCCGGATACCATTCAATTCCGACGACCGCATAGCTCAGATTTCCACTTACCAGATTTCCGCCGGACCCATGGAATGAACGATAGCCCGCGCTGAATCCCATGGTGTTCATGATCTTGTAGCGAACGCGAGGTGCAACGAAGTATCCCTGATAAGCAGGCACTACGGTAGTGATGGAATCGCCACGCAGGTAACCTGCGTCAGTAGTGAAAGTGAGACGGCGAATGCTCTTGGCGAAACCGACGGCAGCATTATCTTCCCAGCGGCTATCCAGCCGCGCGATAGTAGTGAACTGGCGCTTTACGCTGGCATAGATTTTGTCCTGGTTGCCAAAATTCTTTACTATGCTGGCGCTGAAATTGGCCGACTGCGGAGAGCCGCAACTGGCGGTGGACCATTGTGGGCCACCCTGTACATCAAATGAAATAGAGTGAGTCATGCGTACCGCGATGCCAAGCCCACCTCCAAAGGTGTTGCACGTTGGCCCATTCAAAACACTATCCGTTTCACCATAGCTGCGGAGGTCAATGCGGGGAGTAACAGTGCGGACATACTCAAGCTTTCCTCCAACAGCATTGGCATGAGAGCCGAAGGACTGAGTATTGGGATCGCCTTCAATACCGGTGTAAACATGGGAAACGCTGACGCTGATCTTGTCGCGCCGGCTTCTCAGCCAGCCCAGGCCAAAACTGGTTTCAGTAAAAGCAACGTTCTTGGCCTGCAGCAATACAGCCGTGGAAGTAGTGTCAGCAATGGGCGTACTCTGTACGATCAGGAAACTTAATGGGCCCTGCAAACGCGCCGATTCTGACCCGTAGCTGCCGCTGGTAGAAGCGGTCCAATACAGTCGCGGGCTGATTGATCCCATCGCACTCAATGTTGCAGTGTGGTAAGCCTGCGGGCCGCCGCTCTGAGTGTCATTGGGATTGACCACCGCGGAGTACTGCAGCAGGTAGCGGCCAGTCTGGGTCGGAATAAAGAGCGCGAGATACGGATTGATCGACGTGGAAACGAGGTCCGAACCGGTCCCAACGCCACCAATGCTGTTGGTGTAAACGCTGGACGCAGAAACTCCGTAGAACATCTGATACTTGTAATCTTTGCTCTTCAGCGAGACGGACTGCTGGCCTTCAACGTATTCACCATTGGGAATCGTCTGATCATTGCGCGCAGGCGGATACAAGCTGATCAACTGCCCCGTGCCAAGAGAGACGCTGTAAGCGCCATCGCTGTTGGCGTACCACGGCTGCACAGACACCGGATCAGACGCAGGAACGTCTTTCTGGTCGGTTGCTGCGCTCTGTGCGAACGCACACGGTACCGCCAGCAACAGGGTCGCAGAAAGAGCAAGCAAGATTAGTTTTGAAATGTTTTGTGTTTTCATGGGACCACCACCGTATCTCCTGGATGAAGAGCGATGTTCTGCTCCGTCTTTTTACCCTGGACAACTTCCTTGTACTTAAACTTGAGGCGCGATTGACGGCCATCTTCCGTGCGCAGGACCACGATGCTGTCCTTTTTAGCGAAAGGCGTGAAGCCACCAGCCTGAGCAATCAGTTGCAGGACAGTGGTTTGCGCATTGAGAGAATAGGTGCCAGGTCGAGACACCTCGCCGGTAATGAAGGCGCGCTTGCTGCGAATCTCAATCACCGTGACTGTAACCTGCGGATTATTCAGGAAACCTTTTAATTTTTCGGCGACCAGATCCTGAATCTGGAGCGGGGTCATGCCGCTCACTTTCACTTCATTAATCAACGGCAGTGAAATGTTTCCGTCTGTCCGGACAACAACGGTCTGGGAAACTTCCGGCTCTTTCCAGACATTCACGCGAATCACGTCGGAGTCGCCGACGACATACCCGGACGGAACCACTTCAGCAGGCTTGGAAGTGTCCGCGGATTTGGGAATGTCGACCGGCTTGGCAGTGTCCGAAGCCGCCGGATCAGGGGATTTAAGATTAGCAGCTTGCGTCTGCGACATCAGACTGCCGGCGCAGGCGATCCAGCAAATCACTACGATAAGGACGATTTGTTTCTTAAATGAAAACATATTGTGCTCCGACTCTTCCGTCAAGTCCGCTTTAGCAGCCGACGGGGGAAAATTGCAGTTCACTACTTGGCACCTTTGCCCAGAAAAATCACCTTGACCGTTTCAAAAACAATGACCATGTCAAGGGAGATGGAAAGGTGCTTGATATAAAAGAGGTCGAGTTCCAGCTTCCTCTTGGCGTCTTCTACGGTTGAACCGTACTGATACTTGATTTGCGCCCAGCCTGTGAGTCCTGGCCGGACGGTGTGGCGCTGGCAGAAGAAATCGAGCGTGGTCTCCAGCATCTCGCAGAAATAGGGTTGCTCAGGACGCGGCCCCACAAGACTCATGGTGCCGTTCAGAATGTTGAAGAATTGCGGCAGCTCATCGAGACGATATTTGCGGATGAACGCGCCGACGCGGGTAATGCGATTGTCACCATCGGCAGCCCAACTGGGACCACCTTTTTCGGCGTCCTGCCGCATGGAACGGAACTTTAGGATTTCAAACTGCGCTCCGTTTAGTCCAACGCGCTTTTGCCGGAAGAGCACGGGAGATCCGCTCTCAATGAGAATTGCGAGGGCAACCAGCGCCATGATCGGCAGCGTAAGTGTGATGGCAATCAACGCGGCCATTACGTCCATGGCGCGCTTTGCCGCGAGCAGGAAACGGTTCTTGCGAAAGCCGTCATTGAATATGAGCCAGCTGGGTGAAAGCTTTTCCAGGGCGATGCGGCCACTTATGTTTTCAAAAACCGTGTGCGCGTCTTCTACAGTTACCCCGGCAAACTTGAGCCGCAGCAGCTCTCGATACGGCATACGCCCGCGCTGCTCTTTGAGCGAAAGCACCACGCGATCAATATTCTTTTCGCGCACCAGGGTTTCCAATTCGCTCAGGCCGCCGATGATTCCGGGATTCACCAGCGACATGCCGATGTTTTCTCCCTTTTCATCCAGAAAGCCCAGAACTTTGAGGTTGAGGTCGGGACGGGAGCAAATTTCGCGCGTAAGAGAAATTCCGGTAGCGCCTGTGCCGACGATCAAGACGCGTTCCGGGCTGCGAAGAAAGAAGAAGCCCTTAGAATCGAGCAGGACGCGCCATCCAAAAATCAACGTCATGATTGTGGGAATAGCAAATGCCGCAATGCCCCGGCCCAGGCTCACGCCGGGAGCGATGTAATAAATCATCGCCAGACCGATGCACGCAACACCGAGTGCTTGCAAAAGACCAATCAACAAACGAGCGCGCGATTTCATGACTTCAACGTCATAAAGATCGTTGTAATATAGGGCGAACTCGCACATCAGAACGACGATGAGGAAACGAACAACAGGATTGCCGCCGGCGTATTCCCATCGAGACGAGGCAAAACGCATGGCCGTGGCGAGGGCAAGGCCTATAACGATCAGCAGGCTCTCGCTCGTCAACAGCACCAGCGTCTTGGTGGGAACTTTTTGTCCGCCGATTTTAAGCATTGCTCACCTTGGCAATGGGCAGCACGTTTTCCATGTTTTGCGCGGCAGCTTCAGGCTCCAAATCGCTATGCGAGACGGGAGCACTGCTTTCCGCAGGCATGCTTTTCAGGTTGGCAGTGCGATTGGGTGACAGACCGGCATCGCGAATCTTGTAAAGCAGCGCGCGATAGCTGATCTTGAGCGATTCAGCGGCGCGGCGGCGATTCCAGTGATGCGCCTGCAGGACCTTGAGAATGATTTCTTTTTCAAGGCGGTGCACGGCCTGGCTGGTGATCTTTTTGAGAGGCACCGGGCCTTCCATGGGAATTTCAAAATCGAAGTTGTTGGGCGCGGGCTCAGCTAGATCAGTAGTGATGCAGGCTTCCGTCCCAAGAATCACATAGCGCTTGATCAGATTTTCAAGCTGGCGGATGTTTCCCGGCCAGTGATATGCCTGCAACAGACGCATCAGCGAGGCCGACAGCGGAACAGCGCGGCGGTTATACATCATGTTGAAATGAGCGAGGAAATATTCCACCAGCTCAGGAATATCTGCACTGCGCTCACGCAGTGAAGGCATGGTGATATTCACCACATTCACGCGATAAAAAAGATCTTCACGGAAAGTGCCGGCGGCAATTTCATGCTTCAGGTCACGATTGGTAGCGCAGATCACACGCGCTTCAGACCGCGTATCCTCTTGCGCGCCAATGCGGCTGAATTTTCCGTCCTGCAAAACCTGCAACAGCTTGGATTGAAGTCCCAGGCTTAGCTCGCCGATTTCATCCAGAAAAAGCGTGCCGCCATCAGCCAGCGCAATCAGGCCGGGCTTGGCCATTACTGCTCCGGTAAACGCGCCTTTTTCATAACCAAAAAGCTCGCTTTCAAGCAGCGCGTCCGGAATGGCCGGGCAATTCACCTTTACGTACGGCCCCCTGGCCACAGGCGAGCCCCTGTGAATTAGCTTGGCAATAATTTCTTTACCGCTGCCACTAGGCCCTTGAATCAGCACAGGGACATCGGCCGACGCGATCATAGCGAGATCGCGCTCGACCTTCTTCATAGCGTCCGATGTGCCGAAAATTACGGATTGGGGTGGGACGTCAAAATTGTGCTCTACCGTGTGTTTCATTCTTGCTCCATCTGCCGAACGCGCGTTTTTGATTTCTTAATCTGACCTAATATGTGCATGTTCAGAGCCAAAGCTGCTGAAAGGGCATGGCCGAAGGGACACGGGCATGAATGGGAGAGTTTGTGGGTATGTCTATGAAAGTAATGGAATTGCCTTGGGATTGGACGCTGAGTTCATAGCGATCAGGGTTATCTGGGAGGACAGCGGGATCAAGGAAAATAGGAAAACATTTTCACACAGGGAACACGGGTTTCCCACTGGAGGAGGGGCGGAGGAGTGGTAATTCTAAGGTTCGTTTAAAGGAGGGAAGCTCATGCGGTCCCCAAGCTGGCTTCCTCGAAGCCCAATTTCGAGATCGCGACGCTTCCTGACGACGGTTCGGGACTCTTTATTTGTTCCACAATCGAGCCATAATTTGCGATCTTATGTGGCGCTGTTTGTTTTGGTCCCTATCCATTTGGTCGTCTGGAAATCAACGTTGCTGATAAAACGTGTGGTTGC
>DATBVH010000081.1:0-4375 GCA_036515395.1 Candidatus Angelobacter sp. | reverse complement strand
ATCAATTGCGGTCTCAGCGCGTTCAGGTAGCGCCGGACGGCAAAGCCGAAGTCGAGCGGCATGAAGAACACGCGATTTGCACCGAAACGCTGCCGCGCCAGCTGCTGGCCGGTTGCAGTGGTAGTAGAAACAAAAATCTGGCGATCCGGATCTTGCCGTTGGAGGTCGATGATTAATTGACTTACCGCCAGAACTTCACCCACGGAAACGGCATGCACCCATATGGAACCGGGCTGGGCGTCGTTCAATCGGGCAGGCACAAGACCAAGGCGCTCCGCCAGTCCGGAGCGATATTTGCCCAGGCGGAGCATCTGGACGATCCACCATGGCAGCGAGAGGAGCGCTGCGCAGGCCAGAAGCAAGCTGTAGAAAACATACATTGAATGACTTTGGACATTCTATGGAAACGGCGCGGTTGTGCAAACCTGCCTTGCGGCTGGATATAATGAAGCTGTGAAAGTCGCCCGCATCTTCGGTTGTGTTGTCCTGCTGGCTGCGTTGGTTTTCGGCGAAAAGCATTTCAATCCGCCGCCCGCGGCCCATGCCGGCACGTACGCGCTGCATGAGGCGCATAACGACGAAAAGGTGACTATCGCCGCCGAACCGTACACGCAGCAATCCTCTGGAGTGTTCAAACAGAATTACTGGGAGCACGGCCTTTTTCCGGTCCGCCTGCTGATTTCCAATGACAGCGACCAGACGCTGATGCTTCAGGACGTGAAGGTGGAATACATCACCGCGCGCCGGGACAAGCTGCAGCCGGCCACCAATGAGGACATATATCGCAAGTTTGTCAGGCCTAATCGCGCGGACCAGAGCCATCCCGGCATGCATTTGCCGTTTCCGGTCGGCAAGAAAAAAGAGGCGATCAGCAAAGACACGCAGGAAGAGTATGAGTCTGCGCAATTCGCCACTGTTCCCGTTACGCCGCATTCCACCCACGCCGGTTATTTGTTTTTTGATATGCAGGGTGAGCCGCCGGAACCGGGCGCGCACTTGTACATTTCCGGAATCAAGGCAGGCACCAAAGAGCTGTTTTACTTCGATATCCCGATGGACAAGCCGGCAAGTGAGCCTCCTGCTCCCAAATAAACGTTACGTTGGCCCTATAATCTTTCCATGCCTGTCAGCCCGAAGTCTGTCAGTCGCCAGCCTGCCAGTCCAAAGCCTTCTTCAGCACTGCACGAGAAATATGAGCCGGTGATCGGGCTGGAAGTGCACGTCCAACTGCTTACGCGGACCAAGATTTTTTGCGGCTGCTCCACGCAGTTTGGCGCTCCTCCAAACACCAATGTCTGTCCTGTATGCCTGGGATTGCCGGGCGCTTTGCCGGTGCTCAATAAGCGGGCGGTGGAGTTTGCTGTGTTGGCTTCGCAAGCGCTGAATTGTCAGGTGCGAGAGACTTCAATCTTTGCCCGAAAGAATTATTTTTATCCTGACCTGCCCAAGGGATACCAGATTTCTCAATTTGATAAGCCGCTGGCCGAGCATGGCTATATCGAGATTGCGCACGCAGGTGGTGGAAGCAAGAGAATCGGCATCACGCGGCTGCACATGGAAGAGGACGCGGGTAAGAGCATTCATGACGGGTTGGTGAATTCCAGCATTTATACATCGATCGACCTGAACCGCAGCGGAACGCCTCTGGTGGAAATTGTGAGCGAACCCGACATGCGATCGGCGGATGAAGCGTTTGAATACCTGACGCTGCTGAAAGAAATCATCCTGTACACGAGCGTGAGCGATTGCAACATGGAAGAAGGGTCGCTGCGTTGCGATGCCAATGTGAGCGTGCGTCCCCGCGGGCAGAAAAAATTCGGCACCAAGGCGGAAATCAAAAACGTGAATTCCTTTCGTTTTATCCGCGACGCGATTGAATATGAGATCGACCGGCAGATTGAGGCGATTGAAGCGGGCGAGCGCATTCAGCAGGAAACGCGCCTCTACAATGCTCAGGAAGGCAGGACGTACAGCATGCGCTCCAAGGAGCAAGCGCATGACTATCGTTATTTTCCTGAGCCTGACCTGCTGCCGCTGGTGGTGGAGGCGCAATGGCAGGAGGCAATCCGCAAGACGCTGCCGGAATTGCCGGAAGCGCGCCGCAAGCGAATGGTTACCGACTACGGCATTACTGAATACGACGCGCAGGTTCTCACCGTTACAAAATCGCTGGCCGACCAATTTGAAGAAGCGGCCAGGGCGGCGAAGAATCCCAAGCGCGTGGCCAACCTGGTGCAGAGCGAGCTGATGGGACGCTTGAAAGCCGCAAACCTTGAGATTGAACAATCACCGGTCTCTATGAAAGGTGTGGCCATGTCGGCTGATCTGGTGGAGTCCGGAGCCATTTCCAGCAAGATACTTAAAGACCTTTACGACAAAGCTTTTGCCAGTGGAGAAGATTTTCCAACAGTCTATGAGCGGGAAAAGCCGCAGCAGATCACGGATGTTGCGGCGCTGGAAAAGATCATCGACGAGATTATTGCCGCCAATCCCAAACAGGTGGAGCAATTTCGCGCCGGCAAGACGACGATCGTAGGGTTTTTTGTCGGGCAGGTGATGAAGGCCTCAAAAGGTCAGGCCAAGCCGGAGTTGGTGAATGAGCTGCTGGGGAAAAAGCTGAGTACCTAGCAACTAGCACCTGGCAACTAGCCTGAATTCAATTGCTCTTCCGCTCTGATCCAACCTTTCGAGTTAAGGCAACAAGCATTCGCTTCATCTCAGCCAATTTGGCATCCAAAACGACGTATTCCACTTCTGGCAAGTATCCGAGATCCTTCGCAAGCAAGAGATGGTATTCCATCTCATTTGCAGATCCACACGATATCTGAAGAAAGCGATGGAGTTCAGAATTACCAAGCCGCCCGCATCCCTCGGCTATATTGGCGGGAATAGAGGAAGAGCAACGCCGCATCTGACTCACCAAGCCGAACAATTCATGCTTCGGGAAGGTACTGGTTACACGATAAGTGTCCAGAACGAACTCGTGAGCTTTTCCCAGACTTTGAAGTCGCGAAAATCTTTCATATCTTCCACATAGAAGCCGGCCCTCTGAGTGGCAGGCTGCAGGATTGTGGCGCGGGGAAGCCGCCAATCCTGGTTGTTTTGGCCACGGCTAGTTGCCAGTTGCTAGCTGCTACTTGGTCATATGCCCATGCGCGTTCTTTGGCCCGCTGGGTTTGTTCTTCAGGCTGTCATAAAGAATTTCAGTGAACATGTCCGTCTTGATGAAGCTCTGTCCCCATGAATCCCATTTGGCCAGAACCTTTTCCTGCTTGAGTTGATCGAGTGTTTTGCCCTTCTTAATACCGGCTTCGACCGCGGCTGAAGTTTCTTTCAGCACCGCAATAAATTTACGCAGATCATCTTTGGTTCCAAGCGGGCCGTGGCCGGGGATGATTTTCACGTCGTCGGGGACTTCGGCCAGAACTTTCTCGTCGCCGGCGATCATGCCTTGTACGCTGCCGCCACTATCGATATCGATAAACGGGAACATGCCGCCATTAAAGAAATCATCGCCCATGTGGACCACGTTGGATTGCTTGAAGAAAATCACGCTGTCGCCATCGGTATGGCCATTCGGAAAATGGATGGCGTGGATATCTTCTCCGTTCAGGTGGACTGAGACATCGTTTTCGAATGTGATAATCGGCAGCGCGGTCTTATCGGCAGGTTTTGTCTCACCGAAGCGGGTCTTGCCGCCGCTGGCTAGGCGCTTGCGCACGTTTTCCTGCGCAACGATTGGGGCTTTTTCGCCAAAGTGCGGATTGCCGCCAGTGTGGTCGCCATGCCAGTGCGTGTTCAGAACGACCTTTACGGGCTTATCGGTAATGCCCTTTAGCGCGGCTTCAATCTTATCGGCAAGCGGCAGAAACTCATCGTCCACAATGACGATGCCATCGTCACCGACAGATGCGCCGATATTTCCACCCGCGCCTTCAATCATGTAAACGCTGCCGGCAACTTTCTGCACCTTCATTTCAACTTTGCTGAAATCCTGGCTCTGGGCAAACGCGTGCATGGCACCAAACAGCACAAACATAAATACCGCAAGAATAATTTTTCGCATCAGTGTCCTCTCTAGAGACGTTGCATAAGGCTTCGCGTGGTGTGATGAAACGGACAATCTTAGACATCAATGGCGCAGACTTCAAATTTAATTTGCAGATCGCAAATCCCCGGGTATCGAATTGGAAATCAGATCGACTCACCGATAAAATGGCGGAAACAAGTTCTTGACGGAGGAACCATGCCGAAAGTTAAACACGTCTCGGCGAAAGACGGCGACGTAATCGTGCTGGTGGGCACCATGAAGGGTGCGTTTGTGCTGCGCTCCAACAAAGCGCGCAAAAAGTGGGACGTGGGCGGCCCATACTCA